>DAWBVG010000485.1:0-1099 GCA_052279865.1 Muribaculaceae bacterium | reverse complement strand
ATATTATGTTTTACAATGAATAAACGATTTGCTTTAACAATGCTGGCAACGCTGGCTATCACAGCCACCGGTTTTGCCAAAACCTTGAAATCTGACCCGGCGTCACAGGATATGCTTAAAGACCGGCAAATCCGGGCTGAGTTTAAAGCCACTCCGGAGAAAGCCGGAGGCATATATTATGCCTATCCCTACACCTCCGACTCGGTTGCCCCGGCACCGGCTGGTTACAAACCTTTCTACATCAGCCATTATGGACGTCATGGCTCTCGCTGGGTGATCAACAAGAAACTGCATTCGATTGTAGGAGACGCCATGCGCGCCCAGATGAGCGAAGGGAACCTGACAGATCTTGGAAAGGTTGTGCTCGGGAGAGTTGACCGTCTGGGACAACACACCGAGGGACACTGGGGCGAACTCTCTTCGCTTGGAGTGAAGCAGCACAAGGATATAGCTAAAAGAATGATGAAGCGCTATCCTGACCTTTTCAAGGATAAATCCACTGTTATTGCAAGATCGTCCATTTCCCCGAGATGCATAATCTCAATGGCGTCATTTACAGAATCCCTTCAAAGGCTGAACAGCTCCCTTGAGGTGGAACGCCATTCAACTCCGGGAGATATGGAATTCATTATGAAGCATTCTGAAGAAGCTGCCGATCTTGAGAAGAAAGAGGCGGAATGGCGCATACGTTATGCCTCTGCCAAGGATTCTCTTACCAGGTCGGAAGCCACGGCAGCCAAGCTCTTCAAAGATCCGTCGAAAGTAAAGGATCTTCCGAAACTCATGCGATATATTTATGATGTAGCAATAGCTGTGCAGGATGTCGAGGGTATTGACGAGGATATTTTGGGCATTTTCGAGCCGGAAGACCTCTACAACCAATGGAAAAGTTCCAACTATCAGATGTATGTTTGTCATGCCAATTCACCCGACGGCACCGGTGCCGGACCGCGTAGCTCTGTGAACCTTCTCAATGAGATAGTTGACAGGGCTGATGAGGCTGTAGCAGGCAAGCGCCCTACAGCGGTAGACCTCCGTTTCGGTCACGATACTGCTCTTCTCCGTCTCCTTGCTCTAATGGGTGTTGACGGAGCGGATG
>DAWBVG010000484.1:0-10774 GCA_052279865.1 Muribaculaceae bacterium | reverse complement strand
GCCACGGCAAGAGGAGCTGTCATTGTGCCTATCGACCCGCCCGCCTGACAGAGAGCATTGGCAGTAGCCCGGGTCTTCTTCTCAAACCACAGCGTTACAGCCACAATCTGACCGGTAAATATAGTCGGTTCTGCAAGTCCGAGAATACCTCGACATGCAGCAAACTGATATACGTCCTGCGACAGACCTCCCCCTATACAGGCAAGCGACCATGCCGCGATTCCTCCAAACATTACCGGCTTGGGACCAAATTTATCCACAAGTATACCTGAAACCGGATACATTATCGCATAGCAGATAAGAAACACATTGAGAATCCATGCGAATTCGATATCGCCGATATTGAAATGACCGAGAATCTCCGGCTTTAAAATCGAGAGCAGCTGTCGGTCAAGATAATTGCAGACGATCGCCACGACAATTGTCGCGACTATTACCCACCTCCGAGTGTAAGGATTCTGATTTCGTAACATATTAGTATTAATTTTAGGTCAACAGCATTATGGCTTTAAAATATCATAGAAGTTATTTAAACAACCTCCATATGTCATCTTGACATGCTGCAAATTTATTGAAAAACGTTTGCACCTCTATCCCATTATTCCAACATTAAAATAATTTCAACTACATTAATACCCACATATCTATAACACAATAAATCAATTAACAATCTCATTTAACTAAATCCACAATAATCCTCGTCATAAAACTTATGCTTACCATTTGCCAAATTCCGATTTACCAAACTGAGCTTGATTAAGTAATAAGTAATAAGTAATAAGTAATAAGTAAAAAGAATGAATTGGCACCTGAAAAAATTTGTATCGAACTGTGCATCAAATCGTAGCTGCTGTTGCTTGCAACTGCAGCACAAACAAATGATAAAGTTACTTTCCCTTGCCGCGAGGCTGCAGTTGCGAGCAACAGCAGCTACGATCTGAGGCACCGCTCGAGATGGCATTTGTTTTTTCAGCAAGTTTTGTTAATTTTGTCGGAAATTTATTGAAAACGATATGCGATTTATGAAAACTTATCTTCTTGCCGTGGCTGTAGCCATGGCTTTGCCTGCATTCGGGCAATCAACCTACAAATCTACTCTCCCTGTGAAACCTTCCAAGGGCATTACTGTTGCCGGAACTGTAGAATGTGAAGGCAAACCTGTTGCCGGAGTCTTGGTCTCCGATGGTTACGAGATCACCAAAACCGACAAGAAAGGTGCCTATTATCTTAAATCAGGAAAACAGAACCCGCAAGTATTTATCATCTCCCCCTCCGGCTATGAACCCTGGCGCGAAGATGCCGTGCCTCAGTTCTGGGCTGATTTCACTGAGCCTGCTTCACGGTATGAGCGTCTTGATTTCCGCCTCCGCAAACAAGACAACACCCGGCATGGCATCCTGTTAGTCACCGACCAGCATCTTCACGGCAAAAGACGCGACGAAGCGACATTCGTAAAATATATGGATGTAATAAACCGAGAAGCTGACGCATTCAAAACAAAAGGGATTCCGGCATATTCCATCGGACTGGGGGATATGAGTTATGACAACTATTGGTATGAGACAGGCGTAGACCTCGCGCGCACACGCGAAATCCTCAATGAGAACAATTGGCCACTCCCTTTCTATAATATCATGGGTAATCACGACTCCGACGGAGCTGTCTGTAAAGGAGACTCCACAGATTTCCTCTCCGCATTCAAATTCATGCAAACTTACGGACCAAGATATTTTTCTACCAACATTGGAGGAGTGCATTACGTAATGCTCGACAATATCTACTACATAAACGAACCAACCAAAACACCTCAGAACGAAGGAATAAACGGCAAACGCAATTATAAAGAGCTTTTCACCCCCGAACAACTTGACTGGCTCGAAAAAGACCTTTCATTTATCACCCCGGAAACTCCTGTCATCGTTGCCATGCATTGCCCCATGCACGTCTATAAAAAAGCCACGAAAGAGATACAACTCCGCCCCGACGAAGAATCATCACTTCGACTAAAAGAAATCCTCAAACCATTCAAAAGAGTACATTTCGTTTCGGGGCACACTCATAAGAATGGTATTGTGCGCACTCAAAACGGCGACAATGAACTTATAGACCTCAACCTCGTCAGCACAAGCGGAAGCATCTGGTGGAACAGTTCCTTTAATCAGAAAAATCTTGCGCATGATGGCAACCCTGTTGGACTTGAGGTGATGGAAATTGACGGCGACAAGATCGAATGGAGATTTGTGCCATATGAATATCCTGCCAACATGCAATATAAGGCATGGGATGTTAACACATTAAAGAAGTTTTTCTCCACCGATACAGAAGTCTTGACCTTTCAGCGTCATCTTCCCAAATGGGGAAAATACGAGAAACTCCCCGACAACTCGGTTCTGATTCAGGTATGGGCATGGGATCCGAACGGAAAGTTGTCTGTTCGAGAAAACGGGAAAGAGCTTGCTGTCAAAGATGTCTGGGAAGTTCATCCGGATTACTATGCAATGACCGCCATCCAGAAAGGTGAATGGCAGGGCGATTACAAAAAAGGCTTGCGTGAACCCAAGAGAGCAAGGATGTTCCTCGTAAAGGCATCATCACCCGACACTCCTCTCGAAATCAGCTACACTGATGCTTTTGGCAGAACCGACAGCCGCACATTCTCGCGCCCACACATCTTCGAGAGCAATCCCCTCCCCGCCTCGGTTGAGTGAAGGCACCAGCGGTGCCCCGCAGTCCTCTCTACCATAGCCCCTGAAATTAACAAATAGCTGCGATATTAACACGAAAATGTTAAATCTTTAAATTTGTCACTAATGTAAAACGTTTGTATAATTATTATATATTGTTATATTAACTATTTAATTATTAGAGCTTTACATCAAATGGGGGGGGTAAAGCTATTTTATCGATTCATCAATGCCGAAAATTTGAGTTTCAGTTGATCTATTTTTGCATCGGTTAACCTGAGGAAAAGTCTCAAAAGACCTATTCCCAAAGAGACAATTTTTTAAACTGCCTCTAACATCAAAATAGAATCAACACCAATAACAAACTCAAATCAAGAGCTTATGAACAGAATCGCTCTATTTTTGATTTCGATATTTCTGTTTGCGTTGCCGGCAGTGGCACAACAGCATAATATCAGTGGAATCGTCACCGATCCATCGGGAGAGCCCCTCATCGGCGCCACGGTTATGATCAAAGGCACAACAACGGCTGCCATGACCGATCTCGATGGCAAGTTCTCAATCAAAGCCAAACCCGGCGAGACTCTTCAAGTATCCTACGTAGGATTCCAGAAACAAATTATTAAGTTGGGCTCCGAAAGCAATATCACCATCACCTTGAAGGAAGAGGCAAATACCCTTGATGAAATGGTTGTGGTAGGCTATGGAACCATGAAAAAAGCGGATCTTACGGGTGCCGTGACAAATGTCGACGGAGGAACACTTGAAGGAATGAGGGCGGCTTCCGTCTCCCAATCCCTTCAAGGTGCAATGCCTGGTATAAGTGTCACTCGAACCAGCGGACTACCTGGAGCTACCGCCACTGTTCGTGTCAGAGGTATAACTTCCATTGGAGACTCAAGTCCTTTGGTAATCGTCGATGGTATACCGGATTCAATGGAATCCGTGAATTCATCAGACATTGAAAGCATTTCCGTATTGAAAGACGCTGCTTCAGCTTCAATATATGGAGCAAGAGCAGCGGCAGGAGTAATCCTTATCACCACAAAGAAAGCCAAGGAAGGAAAAGCTCGTGTAGAATATCAGGGCACCGTAGGTTTCGTGCAGGCAACAGAAACGCCCAAACCGGTTGGAGCCATTGATTACATGAATCTTTATAACGAGTTGAAATGGAACGATGGCGGCAACCAGCCCGGGGGAGAGTATTCTGCCTATGATAAAGAATATATTGATTCCTACGCACAAAACCATGCCATAAATCCGGATGAATATCCGATGACCGATTGGCGCAGCCTGCTGATGCGCAAAACAGCTCCTACGACCAAGCATGACCTGAAAGTTTCTTACGGAAACAAAGTCGTACAGACAAAAGCTTCTTTAGGTTATGAATATACGGAGGCATTATACAAAGGGAGGGATTATCAACGCCTCACAGCCCGTATCAACAACACATTCAAGGTTTATAAATGGTTATCCTTCGGACTCGATGCAATGTATCGCAGGGGCATAACCAATCAACCTAAATCTAATCCTTTAGGCGCGATAATGTATATGACGCCTCTTGATGTTGCGCAGTGGCAGAACGGAGCATATGCCGGCGGCCATAATGGAACCAACCCTTATGCAGCCATGATTGACGGAGGAAAAACCAACAAAACCACAGACCGTTTCGGAGCAAAGCTCTCCGTAATACTGAATCCTCTTCAAGGTCTCACCATTACCGGTGTCTGGGCTCCGAGCATGACACACACCCGGACACATGCATATGTAAAGAAAGTGCCCTATTACACTGCCGACAATGCCGATCAAGTGGCAGGTTACATCTCCGGTTATCAGCTTAATTCACTAACAGAAGACCGAGATTTCGACCATTGGTCAACAAAGCAACTCTTCATCAATTACAATAAAACTTTCAAAGAGGATCACCGCACAGACTTCATGATAGGTTACGAAGACTATTCTTCAACCACAAACACTCTTGAAGCAGGTTCTGATGACATGGCACTT
This sequence comes from Muribaculaceae bacterium, assembly GCA_052279865.1. Classification (GTDB taxonomy): domain Bacteria; phylum Bacteroidota; class Bacteroidia; order Bacteroidales; family Muribaculaceae; genus Lepagella. Next base: position 6,083 of record DAWBVG010000484.1, on the reverse strand, counting down.
GACGATTATTTCTATCTCAATAATGCCAATACCAACATGCTTTCTGTAGGAGGCTCTGAAACACAAAACGCCTACCGTTCCATTTTCGGTCGCGTCAATTACGCATTCAAGGGTAGATACATGGCACAGGTAAATGTTCGATGGGACCGCTCTTCAAGATTCGATAAGAAATATCGCACCGGTTTCTTCCCCTCAGCATCAATAGGCTGGGTCATGAGTGAGGAGAGTTTCCTGCGCGATATTGATCCTCGCTATCTCACATTCCTGAAGGTCCGCGGTTCATACGGAACCCTTGGCAATGAACGAATCGGCAACTATCCCTACCAGGCAAACATGACGTTTGCGCATCCCACGATGGTCGATATATCCGGGAAACCTATAGCAGGATTGTCTGCCTCTCAGCGCGACTATAACATTCCTGACATAACATGGGAAACGACTCACAGCTGGGATGTTGGTCTGGATGCAACATTCTTCAATTCCCGACTGAATCTTACTTTCGACTGGTATTGGAAGAAAACAAAAGACATGCTTCTTGCAATTCAGCTTCCCCTCTACATGGGATATGACAATCCACAACAGAACGGAGGCGAAATGACAACCAAAGGTTGGGATCTCCAACTCGGATGGCGCGATAATATCGGAGATTTCTATTATTCTGTAAACTTCAATCTGTCCGACTATAAATCTGTGATGGGCAACATGTCAGGCAAGATTGTGGACTCCGGCGGCAAAATCACACGCGAAGGAGATGAATATCAGTCGTGGTATGGTTTCAAATCGAATGGCCTGTATCAGAATGCAGAAGATGTCGCCCAAAATCCTGTTCTCAATGCAAACGTTGCACCCGGCGACATAAAATATGTGGATATTAGCGGTTCCGAAGGTTTGCCCGACGGCACGATTTCAGATCAATATGACCGTGTTGTTCTTGGTTCATCTCTTCCCAAACTAATCTATGGAGCGCAAATCACTGCCGGTTGGAAAGGCATCGAACTTTCCGCAGCATTCAACGGGGTCGGAAAACAGAATGTGATGCTCACTCGTCCGATGCTATACCAACGCCACGCTGCCGGCTGGACCCAATTCACAGGCGAGGTTATCGGAACATCCTGGAGTTATTATAACACACCTGAACAGAACCTGAATGCCTTATATCCCCGTCTTTCAGACACTGCAATTGACGGAGGCAACAATGTGAAGACAACAGATTTCTGGATGTTCAACGGTGGCTATTTCCGATGCAAGAACATAACAGTAGGATATTCCTTCCAGAAAAATATCCTTAAAAAGCTACGCATCGACGGGCTCCGAGTTTTCGCATCGGTTTCCGATCCTTTCTCAATCCACAAGTTCCCGCAGGGATGGGATCCTGAGACTGCTACCGACGGATCAAGCTATATCGCCCGCACATGGAATTTCGGTGTCTCAGTGCAGTTCTAACATTGCGGTGACAAAGTTCTTATAAAACAATCTATGAACACAAGAATCATCATGAAAAAATATCTATATACATTGATGGCGGCATTGACCATAGGAATCACCGGTTGTGCAAACCTTGACCTGAATCCGCCTACAGATGCGTCATCGGAAACCTGGTTTTCCTCTATTGATGAATTTGAATATGCATGCAATGATCTCTACCGCATGGATCTGTGGTACTGGGAATGTAACAGATACTGGCACACCGACCGTTGGAGCGATGACTGGGACCAGCAGGGTCACAGCTATGAATGGTGCACGGGAGCGCTGATGTCAACTACCGGCTATGTCAAGACAATGTGGCTCAACACCTACAAGGCAATCACACGTTGCAATGCAATTCTTGAGAATGTTGCGAAACAGCGCGGTCATCTTTCCGACACACAATTAGACAGATTCGCAGGAGAGGCTTACTTTTTCCGTGCTTGTTATTATTCATATCTTACATTCCTTTACGGAGATGTCCCATACTTCACATCATACATCACAATTGATGACGCCTATCAGATGGGACGTGAAAAGAAGGAAGTTGTGCTTCAACATGTATATGAGGATTTCGACAAGGCATATGAACTCCTTCCTGACAAGGATATAAGCACAACGATCAGAGTGAAGAAAGCCACGGCAAAGGCATTCAAGGCACGCACGGCAACCTGGAACCTTGATTATCCCACCGCAGCTGCCGCTGCCAAGGATTGCATGGATCTTAATGCATACAGCCTTGATTCCGACTATGAGAAGATGTTCTATTACAACACCTATACTTCTCCTGAATTCGTATTCATGATTCCCCGTTCGAGGGAACTGCATTCTGATGAAGTGTCGCTGTCATCTTTCATGCCTCGCAACAATGGAGGAAAATCACTCGCCGTGCCCTCGCTTGAGCTATTCAGCGCATACCTCTGCACGGATGGTCTGCCTATTGATAAATCACCTCTTTTCGACCGCAAAAATCCATTTGCCAATCGCGATCCGCGCCTTGCATACACAATGCCGGAGTTTGGTTCCGAATGGCTTGGATTCCAGTGGGATCCTTCGATCAACAAAGTGATGAATTACTCCACCGGCAAAACCGTAAACAATAATGATTCCCAACTTGTGCAGACACTCGCCTCATGGTCAGGAATGATTCTTAAAAAGTGGATCAATGAGGATGTGCTTGTAGACAAGAAGCTTGACCTCAACAATATCATCATGCGTTATGCCGATGTATTGTTAATGTATGCCGAAGCCAAGATCGAAATGAACGATATTGACCAAAGTGTTCTTGATGCCATAAATGATGTTCGCGCTCGTGCATACAAGACTACACGAGCTAACACATCCAAATATCCGGCAGTCACCGAAACAGACCAAAATAAATTGCGCTTCATACTTAGGAGCGAACGACGCATGGAGTTTGCCTGGGAAAACCGCCGATGGTTTGATCTCGTTCGCTGGCGTCTTTGCGACATTGCCACCAACCGTCCGGTGATCGACCTTCCCGCAAAGGCACAGCTTCAGAAAAACATCAAAAACGGAGAATACTTCTTCCCGTCGGATGCTCTTCCCATAATCGAAGAAAACGGTCTGGTAGACCTTTCTCCTCTCTTGACTTCCAAAGGGGTGTTTAGAAAAACCATGGAACGAAAATTTGATCCTGCAAAGGGTTACCTTCTTCCTCTTCCTCTGACCGATGTCACCCTCATTGACGGAATGTGGCAGAATCCTGGATATTAATTAGAATTATCGATCATTTAATTTAACGGGATGAAGGAGGGCTCCTTCTTCATCCCCTAACCCAAAATCTTTTGATATGAAAATGAAAACTACTCTTATCGGGCTTGCCGGAATTATGGCATCTCCCGTAATGGCTCTCACCCCCAACGGAGCCGGTGTGTATGAAATTTCCAACGCTCAGGAGTTGGAGGAATTCGCTGCTATCGTCAATGCCGGCGAAACAACAGCCAAAGCTGTTCTTACTGCTGACATTGATATGGAAACTGTAAAACATACTCCGATCGGCAATTCTGCTCAAACAGCTTTTAAAGGCTCATGGGATGGTCAATTTCATACAATCTCTTGTCTTAATATGGAGGTTGAAGGAGGAACCAACCTCGCCCTTTTCGGCTATGCCGGTGTTGGCGCAAAAATCAGCAACACAATCATGGATGACCTTTGCACATTCTTCGGAGAAGACAAATGCGCAGCCTTTGTGGGTCAATGCACCGATGCAGAGGAGGGAATTGCCGAGTTTACATGTCTCGGATCTCTTGCCGCAGTGCATGCATACAGCGCAGATTCCGGTAAAGGTCGTGCAGCCGCACTTGTAGGACCATCTAACGGAAATGTTGCATACAAATTTACCAATTGCTTTAATCAGGGAGAAGTCAGAGGTGTCACTGTCGGTGGTATGTCTTGCTATGCACCCAAAGCGAACTGCTCCGGCTGCTATACTGTAACAAATGTAAAGAAGCAGGCAAACGCAGATGCCAAGGCTGGCAATCCGGGTAAAGTTGGCACTGTTCTGATCGCAGGCGTTGAAGATCATATGGGTGATTGGGGATATAATTTCTTCTTTGGCGGATCTGCATCCAACCCGACTGTTTTCTATCCTGAAATTGTCAATACAAATATAAAATGGACAGATTATTCAGCTCCCGCAGCAGCAGACAATTATGGTGTTTACAAAGTATTGGAAGATACTTGGGCATCCACAGGGGCAATGTGCTGGTTCCTTAACAACTGCACAGATGTCGATCCGGTATGGGGACAAAATCTTGAAGAAATGGAGTTATATCCTTCATTCATTCCCGGCACTCCGGTTGTAACCAAGAAAGGAGATGCATTTGAATTCGAAAACACAGATCAAAAGATCGCCTCAGGTGTAAACGAAATTGGTGCTGACATTCCTGAAAGCCTCAAGGGAATCTATACCATCCAGGGTGTAAAGGTAAATGAAGCCACCACTCCCGGTCTCTACATCATCAACGGCAAGAAAGTATTAGTAAAATAAACAACATTTTGTGGGGAGGAGCAGCATGTTCTCCTCCCCTAAAATAATAATATATGAAATCAACTCTGGCAATATTGCTCCTTTCTTTAGCAACTATTCCTTTGTGGGGTGCTGTTGACAAAAACATTCCCGACAAGGATGGGATGACCCTGAAGGGCGTGGTGTTCTGCGGTAATGAACCTGTGCAGGGAGCACAGGTATCAGACGGAATCAACGTTACTCTCACTGATGCCAACGGATGGTATTATCTGTCTTCGAAGAAAGAATGCGGGCATGTGTTTGTATGCAATCCCCGGGGATATAAGTATTCGTTTCATGCAAAATATCCTGAGTTTTATAAAAGCATTGATTCCGACAAGCCATCTGTTGTGGAACAGAACGACTTCGAACTGGAAAAAGACGACGCGTCTGAACACACGATACTTCTTCTTGCCGATATTCAGATGTGCGGTCGCAATAAGGATATAAAGCAATATGAAGCTCATGCAGTGGGAGATATCAACAACAGCATATCAACAGCCAGAGCTAAAGGTCAGGATGTGTATGTGATAACATTGGGCGACCAATCTTACAACACTTACTGGAATTCTTACAACATAGGGATTCCGGAGATACACGAGAGCATGAACCTTCTAAATCCAGATGCCATATTCAATTGCATGGGCAACCATGACAACAATGCAAAAATAGCAGGCGACTGGGAAGCTTCTGTCAACTATAGAGATCAATGGGGACCTACTTACTATTCTTTTAATATCGGAGAGGTGCACTATGTTGTGTTGGATAATATTGAATTTACCAATGCCGATTGCAACAACACTTATGACTGTAACATCACAACGCAGATCATAAAATGGTTTCGCAAGGATCTTGCAAATATAGATAAGGATACTCCCATCATTGTGTGCATGCATGCTCCCCTCTTCGCTCGTCCCCAGTGTTCTAAACCCAATGTGCCAGATGCTATCAAATATCGTTATGACTATGGCAGCACATTCTACAATAGCGTCAGAGGATTTAAAGATGTGCGTATTTTCACAGGACATGCACATACTAATCACACGGCATCCAAATATAATATGACAGAATATAATGTCGGAGCTGTTGGCGGAAATCTCTGGTGGACCGGTTATTTTGTGGATGGCAACAGCGTGTGCACAGACGGCACACCGGGAGGCTATCGTATTCTTGAAACATCGGGCAAAGAGCTGAAAACATACTATAAAAGTATCGGATTCAACAAGGATTATCAGTTCCGCTGCTACGACCTCAACAAATGTCATATCACCGCAACAAGATTCGCTCCTTCATATAAGAATCCTGACGATATTGACACATGGCTTGCGAAAGGATATGGATTCGACGGATCAGAATACAATGAAGACGGCACCCCGAAGATACCCAACAGGGTTCTGATAAACGTATTTTCTTATGATCCTTCATGGAAAGTGGAGGTGATAGAAGATGGTAAACCTCTTGAAGTATCTCGTATTAGCGGCTACGATCCGTTCTCGATGATTTCCGATGGTTGTCAGAGATTCGAAAAAACAGGACATAACAATGCCGGAAATCCAACAATGAATTCTCATCTCTTTCAGGCAATTGC
>DAWBVG010000483.1:0-1903 GCA_052279865.1 Muribaculaceae bacterium | reverse complement strand
GGCACAATGACAGCTCCTCTTGCCGTGGCATGGATGGTGAGATATTTCCCGTGGCAGGATGTTTTCATTATTGCCGGTGTTGTTGGGCTCGCGATAGCCGGATTATGGTGGATGGTATACAGCAAACCGCAACCTGAGTTTTTGGCAATGACTCTTGACGAACCAACGGCAAAAGTGAAAAATCAACGCTATTTCAAACTTGGTGCTTTGTTTGGAACAAGCGCACTATGGGGCGTGATACTAATACGTCTTGTCAGCGATCCGGTGTGGTATTTTATAAATTTCTGGCTTCCCGGATATCTTCGCAATCTGGGGGGTGAGCAAGGCATGGGTACGCAGGAGACTCTTGATATGATACAATATATCGGGGGCATACCGTTTCTTGTAGGCGCAACGCTTGGTGTATTGGCTTCTGCTTATTCCGACAGACTCGTGTCGCGCGGATGGAATTCTCTGAGATCTCGTAAGGTTGTGATGAGTCTTTCGGCGTGTGTCGCTCCTATAATCGCCCTTGTGCCCATACTCAGCCATTGGGATGGAGTGACGTTTTCCGTGCGCCTCGGTCTGATCACAGCGGTGTTCGCTATTGTGGCTTTCGTGTGTCTTGTGTGGCTGTATAATATCGGGGTTGTTGTGGCGGAATCCTTCCCGGTTAAAAATGTGGCTTCGGTGATAGGCATCGCCTGTGGTGCCGGCGCGGTTGGGGCTGCTTGTTTCAATCTTATAGTTGGTTCGTTGATGTCGACTATGGGAGAATACCTTTTCTATTGCATGGGGGCGCTTCATCCGATAGCAGCGTTTGTGCTTATCAGGCTTGTTAAGCCCGCTGTGCCTGATTCAAAAAATAGTATTGAGGATTCAACAGATAATTCAATTGATAATGATGTATGCGGTCTCGACGCTGCCGCCAATTAATTAGTGTTAGAGTTAAAGTATAGAGCTTTGCGACAGTTGTCGAGTGTGAATACCCACGGGACTCCCGTGGGTATTTCCAACTAAATCGCATGAGGAGGTTATATCAATTTATGCGAAATTTGCGTTTAGGATTTGGGTAGTAAATCATAAGATTCAACGAATTTGATAACTGAAACGATATATGAAAACTGCTAATGTAATTACATCCGGCTACGATAGAGAGAATGTGACGCCGGGTATTCTTCATTTTGGTGTGGGTAATTTCCATCGTGCCCATGAAGAGTTTTACACTAATGAGTTGCTTGGCAAAGATCTTTCGCAGCATTGCTGGGGAATAATCGGTGCAATGTTGCTTCCTTCCGATGAACGTCTTTATCGTGCTCTTAAACAGCAACGGGGAGAGTATACTTTGACTCTCTATGGTTGTGATTGCACTGACAAGGCAATGAAAATAAGTTCGCTTAAGGATGTTGTGTGGGCACAAGAGGATCCAAAACGCATTTTGGATCTTATTGCTGACAGAGATATTAAAATCATATCCATGACAATAACAGAAGGGGGATATAACATCGATAAAGAGAGCGGGGAGTTCATGCTTTCAGATGAAGGAGTGGCTCATGACCTGAATGATCCCCGGAATCCGGTAACCGTTTTCGGATATGTGGCTGAAGGCTTGCGCCAACGCAGGGATAAGAGTATCGAAGGTGTGACCATTCTGACATGCGATAATCTTCAGCATAATGGCGACACTGCCCGAAAAGCATTTATGAGCTTTTTTTACGCCCAGGATGAGGAATTAGCAAAATGGGCAGAAAAGAATGTTTCTTTCCCGAACAGTATGGTTGACCGTATCACTCCTGCTACTTTACCCTCCGATATAGACCGGCTTAACAAGAAAAACGGCACAGATGACAAGGCTCCGGTTTATTGTGAGGATTTCATACAGTGGGTTATTGAAGACAAGTTTGTGGCAGGTCGCCCCAAATGG
>DAWBVG010000482.1:0-3074 GCA_052279865.1 Muribaculaceae bacterium | reverse complement strand
CTATTGTATTTTATATTAGTTGCAGCTTCTTTTTCAGGAGTTGCAGCATGCGGAGCATCGAAAAATATAGCTCCGGCTAATTCGGCTTTTGAGGCATTCGATTCTTTCAACAAGGTTTTTCTTGATTCTGCTAAATACATCTATAAAAACACTACTGCAGATTCAGCAGCCGTAGACCGTTGGGGTGGTGCAGCCGCCATATGGTGCCAGCCGATGTATGCGGACATGGCGATGAACGCCATGCTTTTGGCGCGGAAAGAGGGTGATAAAGCCCGCGAATGTCAGTATCGTGATCTTGCCAACAAGATTATAGATGGGAACGTGTCGCATTATCTGAATTTTGATTTCGATAATAATGACACGAACCGAGGTTGGTTCATTTATGACGATATCCAGTGGTGGACCATCACCATGGCACGCGCTGCAAAGATTCTCCATCGCGATGACTGCCGGAAACTCGCTGAAAAAAGTTTTGCGAGAGTCTGGTATGGATCTCCCAAAGTAGGAGACACAGGCTCCTATGCGGATCCTCGGAAAGGATTGGGTGGAGGTATGTTCTGGCAATGGCAACCGCTGGAGAATCCTAAGGCAAACTCTGCCGGCGACGGTAAGATGTCGTGTATAAACTTTCCTACAGTTGTGGCTGCAATGTTGCTTTATGATATTACCCCGTCAAATCGTAAGCCCGACGCCTCTCCCGAGAAATGGACCAACTCTTATGGATCGTTCTCACGTCCTCATTATGAGACAAAAGAACGTTATCTCGAAATGGCAAAAGAGATATATGACTGGTCAGCTGAAAAACTTGGAGACATGTCTACCGGAATGATAGTGGATAACCGTCATGGAGATTCCCGTGGTGGTCATCCGTTACTTTACAATCAAGGCACCTTTATCGGTGCATCGGCTTTGCTTTATAAAGCTACCGGAGATTCCGCTTATCTTGATAATGCCATGGCTGGTGCGGACTATTCGATAAATGTGCTTTCGGAAAAGGGTTATTTACCCTGGGCGCATAATCATAACAATCCATATGATCAGGGAAGCCTGGAACAGGGAGTTTATCCGGCAATCTGGGCTCAATACATGGATATACTTATCAATGAATGTGGTCAGAAACAATATCGAGGTTTTATTGATAAGAATATAAAAGCAGGGATGCGTAATAGAAATTCAGCAGGAGTGTGTGACGGGGAACTTGGGATACCCACGCCTGATGATCAGCTGATCGGCAGTTATGCCGCATCATCGCTGCCTGCACTGATGCTTCTTTTCAATGATAAATAATTCAACTTCAGCAGGCGAAAAGTTGAAGCTTGCGAAACTTAAATAGCGTAATATCTGATGAGACAACCGATTAAACTTCTGCCATATTTCGGAAACACGGAAAACGGGGGAAATAATATCGCCCGTTTCAAAGGACTTTCCGTAAATTGCAGCACAATAGGCGAGAGTTGGGAATTATCAACGGTTCCCGGAAAGCAAAGTATAGTGGCAAACGGAGACAACGCCGGCATGGATCTCCAATTGCTCGTTGAGCAACAGAAAGGGAAGTTGATAGGTGAGGATATGTATTCTCTCTATGGTGCGGAGCTGCCATTGAATGTCAAACTCGTTGATAATGACGGAAAACTTGCCGTATCAATATGCCATATTGATAATGCTACACAATCTGAATTCCAATATGTCCCGGATTCAAATGAAGGATTGAAAACACACTCGAAGCCCCTTGTTTCCGGACCATGTTTTTCCGTATGTCTTGAAGCTGTGGAGGGAGAAAGAACTCTTAAGAATGGACATGACTCTTTTATGGGGTTATTATGCCTTGGTGGTGAAGGTCAACTCAAGGTAGACGGGGTTTCAACCTCGGTAAGGAAGGGGGAGACTTTGCTCTTGCCTGCATCTGTAGATGAATTCTGTGCGAATGGAGCATTCTCATTCTTGACGGTGGTTGCCAGTATCCCAAATTAAACATTAAACATTCAAAATTACACATTATAAAAAAGGCGGGAGCTCCGGCTGGAAATTGCCGGCGCTCCCGCAACATCAAGGTTACGAAAAGGTGATTTCTTACTTCAGTTTCCGCGGAGATCCGAATCTCTGCGGATTTTTTTCGTAGTCTTCTTAGAGTAATATATCGCCTGAAATCTCTCGGAAAGCGAGATCGGCGTTATCACCAGGGCGCGTAACCACGATTGCTGTTTACTTTTGTAAATATAACTCCCCTTTCCCGTGAATAGTTTTGTAAATCGCATGTTTTAACTTTTAGCGAGATAAAAATTAACAATTTATTTGTATTTTTGCGGAATGGAAGAAGATTTTGACATAAGGGAGCGACTGAACCGTCCGGAAGGTAGCGACCGCGACATCGAGAAGGCGTTGCGTCCGCTGGCTTTCGACGACTTCAGTGGCCAGGAAAAAATCATTGATAATCTGCGTGTGTTTGTGGAGGCTGCCCGTATGAGGGGTGAGGCTCTTGACCATACGCTTCTTCATGGTCCTCCGGGATTGGGAAAGACGACTCTGTCGAATATCGTGGCGAATGAGCTTGGTGTGGGATTCAAGGTCACATCGGGTCCGGTGCTCGACAAGCCGGGAGACCTCGCCGGTATTCTTATGAGTCTTGAAGAGCATGATGTGCTTTTCATTGATGAGATCCACAGGTTGCACCCGGTGGTGGAGGAATATCTTTATTCCGCTATGGAGGATTTCCGCATTGACATTCTTCTTGACAAGGGTCCTGGTGCAAAAAGCGTGCAGCTCACAATTTCCCCTTTTACCCTGATCGGTGCGACTACACGAAGCGGAAGTCTCACGGCTCCATTGCGTGCGCGCTTCGGCATCAACTGCCATCTTGAATATTATGATCACAATATCCTCAAGGGGATTGTGAAGCGTTCGGCGCGTCTTCTGAATATAGGAATCGATGAAGAGGCGGCTCTCGAGATTGCTTTGCGGAGCCGTGGCACACCACGTGTGGCAAACTCTCTGTTGCGACGTGTGCGTGATTTCGCAATGGTTCGCGGATCGGGACGGATTGATCTCTTGATAGCACGTCATGCTCTCGAAGCGTT
>DAWBVG010000481.1:0-2089 GCA_052279865.1 Muribaculaceae bacterium | reverse complement strand
CTCCACTTACCTCAAAGCGGACCTCATTCTCTGCCCACGGACAAAGATTGCCATCCTTATCAATGATTTCAACTGTAAGATAACTCAAATCTTTCCCATCAGCATGTATCTTGCTTCTGTCGGGAGTTAACCTGACAGCATAAGGTTCTCCGGCTGTCTTTATGCTCTTCCGGGCGACTTCCTTCCCGTTCTTACGTGAAACAGCCTCCACTATCCCGGGAGCGAATGTCACTCTCCAGGAAGCATGATATTTCCCCTTTTCCGGTTTACGTACGCCTTGCGACTTACCATTGACAAACAGTTCTAATTCATCCGCATTATTGTAATACACCCACATGTCAACCTTCTCACCCGGTTTCCAGTTCCAATGAGGGAATAAATGAAGCACAGTCTTGTCAGGACGCCATTGGCTCTGATACATATAGTACACATCCTTGGGGATGCCCGCCAAATCCACAATTCCGAAATACGAACTTCTCGCGGGCCAGCCGAACGGTGTCGGCTCTCCAAGATAATCAAAACCTGTCCAAACGAATTGCCCGGAGATGAAATCATTATTCTCTACCTCTGCCATCAGTTTTTCATGGGTAGAACCCCAAGGCACATGGCAATTGTCGTAGGAAGAACATGAGAACGATTCATCGTAGAAAGGTTTGTCCCATCTTTCGGGCCAGACAAACATGCTGTCGGAGGGCATCCGATAATACCCGCGTGTCATCAGTGCCGAGACACTTTCCGTCACAATAAACGGTTTGTCAGGGAAATTTGCCGGCACATCCTTGAACCATTCGTCATGATAATTATATCCAATCACATCAAGGGCGTTTGAACGGAAAAGATGATTCCCCGGGTTAGGCTCATTACATCCGGCAGTGATGAGTCGCTCCGTATCAAGGTCCCTCACCATATCGGCAAGTTTCTTGGTCAGAAGAGAATTTACCGACATTGCAGAATCCTCATGTGCAAGCATCTCCTTTCCATGACCGAAATTCAATATCAGATTGGCTTGTTCAAGCGAGAGGGTATCGGCATCCGCATGACTCCACTGCTCCAAAACCTCATTACCGATACTCCACATGAACACCGACGGATGATTACGGTCCCTGCGGATCAGATCAGTCAGATCCCGCTCATGCCATTCATTGAAATAGCGGGCATAGTCATGCACTGTCTTCTTCTTGCGCCACATATCGAACGTCTCATCCATAACAAGCAATCCCATAGAATCGCAAAGTTCAAGAAGCTCAGGTGCCGGAGGATTATGGGAGACACGAATAGCATTCGCGCCCATCTCCTTCATTATCTCAAGCTGACGCTCTATGGCACGACGATTCACAACCGCACCCAAAGCACCGGCATCATGATGAAGGCACACTCCACGGATCTTCATTCTTTCCCCATTGAGGGAGAATCCCTTCTGGGAATCGAATACAAATGTCCGAAATCCGGTTTTTGTCTCGTATATTCCCATTGTCTTTCCATCAACAATCACCCGGGTCTCAACGCGATACAAATTTGGAGAGGCAGGACTCCATAATAATGGTGCATCAACCGTTATTGCCTGATTACAGCAAACCATGCTGTCGCGTTCCACTGTTATTGATGATTTCGTTTTTCCAACAATCTTGCCATCCGGGGCAAACATCCGACTCTCAACGATTACTTCTCGCGTTTTATCGGTGGTATTTTCTATCTCTGTTTTTACACATACGATTCCATTGCCTGTGGCATTCACTTCGGATATGATATGTTGCCCCCACAACGGCACAAACACTCCGGCAGTGTGTCTAAGCCAGACATTGCGATAAATGCCGCAACCTGAATACCATCGGGAATTTGGTTGCTCGGCATTATCAACCTTGACAGCTATTACATTTTTTCCGTTTTTGTTAAGGTAATCAGTTATATCGTAGCTGAATGATGCATAACCATATGGTCGAGTGCCAAGCAATTTACCATTGACATACACCGAAGTGTTCATGTATGCCCCGTCAAAATCTATAAAGATACGATCATCCGGCTGCATATTCGCAGGTGTTTCAAATGTTTTCCGATACCATCCAATTCCTCCCGGCAAAGCGCCGCCACC
>DAWBVG010000480.1:0-4334 GCA_052279865.1 Muribaculaceae bacterium | reverse complement strand
GCTTAATGCTAATGATTTTGATGTTCCAGAGGATCGCGACAGAGTGTTTTATATTGGATTTAGAAAAGATTTAGGTATCCATGATTATACCTATCCGCTGCCATTGAGACATAAACCTACACTGCGTGAGGCAATTTGGGATTTACAAGAAACAGCCATCCCGGCTCGCGAAAAGAATCATACTAATGGCGATGCTTGCTTAATTCCGAATAATGAGTATTTTGTAGGTGCTTACTCGCCGATATTTATGTCTCGTAATAGGGTGAGATCGTGGGATGAACCGGGATTTACTGTTCAGGCGAGTGGGAGACAATGCCAATTGCATCCTCAAGCGCCAAAGATGGAGAAGATGGAAAAAAATCTTCAGCGGTTTGTTCCAGGTTCAGAGCATTTATATCGTCGTATGACGGTGCGTGAAGTGGCACGTGTTCAAAGTTTTCCGGATGATTTCGTTTTTCTTTATGAAGATATAAACATGGGTTATAAGATGATTGGGAATGCAGTACCAGTCAATCTTGCATATCATGTGGCAAGAAGTATTATTGATGCGTTGGAACGTCATGGGATAGATCTAAATAATTTATGAAAATAGTCTCACTTTTTGCAGGATGCGGAGGCTTGGATTTAGGATTTGAGCAGGCTGGTTTTGATGTAATCTGGGCTAATGAGTATGATGAAACAATACACGAAACATATCGGCTCAATCATCCTAAGACTATTCTTGACACACGGGATATTCGAACTCTAAAAGGAGAGGATATCCCTGATTGTGATGGTATAATAGGAGGTCCGCCGTGTCAGGCATGGAGTGAAGGTGGTAAGCAATTGGGAATAAAAGATCCGAGGGGTCAACTATTCCTTGATTTTATTCGCATTGTAAGGGAAAAGAAACCAAAATTTTTTCTAATTGAAAATGTGCAAGGTATTCTAAATGAAAAACACGGAGAGTCATTGAAATTATTTTTGAATTCTCTTAAAGATGCCGGATATAGGATATTTCATGAGTTGTTGAATGCTTCCGACTATCGTATTCCACAGGACAGGTTTCGTGTGTTTTTTATCGGAATCCGCAATGATTTGAATAAGAAATATGTGTTTCCCGATGCAACTACAACCGTACCCATCACTCTGCGACAAGCTATTGGAGACATAGTAGAGGTGCCAAGTTTCTTTGGTAATACTAAGATAACAGTAGGTAATAAGTTTCGAAGGAATCATGATGTTTATGTGGGACCTTTCGATACTAAATACATGTCCCGTAATCGAGTTCGCGGTTGGAATGAAACATCTTTTACCATACAAGCGCAGGCACGCAATGCTCCAATCCATCCGCAAGCACCGAAAATGACTCATGTAAATTCAAACTTGTACCAGTTTGTGAGAGGATATGAACATCTGTATCGGCGGCTGAGTGTGAGAGAATGTGCCAGGATTCAAACGTTTCCGGATAGTTTCAGTTTTATATATGATCGTGTGGAAAACGGCTACAAGATGGTTGGTAATGCTGTCCCTCCTCGTTTAGCCTGGAATTTGGCACAGCAAATGAAACGCACATTTACTGAAGAATTTGAAGTAAGCAATGGGAATAATAATATTTCCGTTGTTGGAATTAAGTCGATATTAAGACGCCTGGATATAAGTGAAATTAAAGAGAAATATTTGCAGAATATTATTGTCAACAATGATAATGTAGATAATTTAACTGAATTGGCTTGTTCTAAAAGAGTGCTTATTGGCTTTGTAAAACCAGACAATGTTGATCCATATATGCTCCAAGAGGCGAAAATATATTATACCGGCAAACATTTTCCGGCGGGAATTGAACTGGATAGCTTATATTATTTTATGCCATATATCAAGGGAAAAGGAGTGAAGGATTTGTATGTGATCAGGATTGTGAGAGTCGGATCAAAGCATGAAGTGCATCCAAGTTGTGGAACAGTGGATTTTCGTTTGATCTTCAAAATAGAATTCGTAAAAGAGTTATATCCTGATTATAAACCTATTCATTTGAACATTTGGCATACCTTTTCTTACACTACTCTTGGTGAATTATTGAAAATTAATGAAGAGGATGATTGAAAGGAAGATGCCATAAGAATATTAAATTATACAGTTAAAAAATAATTAAATTTGAGTAAATTAGAAGGATTGGATGTAGGGAATGTATGGAAATCTTTTGAGAAGTATAATTTTGATATGGAAGAGTTTGATAACATAGATGAGTTTGAGAAAATTGCAAAAGACTCCCATGACGATATGATCGATTTGGTAAGAGAAATCAGAGACGCGATTATGTTGCCCGATAATATTGAGGCTCCATTCTCATCTGTGACATTTCGATGGAGGGAAGATTTTGTAGAAGTTCATCGGGATAATGCGCAATTTGTAACCCGGGTTGTCAGAGCCTTGTCCGGCAAACATCCTTTCCGCTCTTTTAAAATGGCAGTATATGATCACGATCTGAAAAAGGAGTGGTTTGCCTTTGAATTGGATCGCATGAAAGAATACGTCCGACATGAGCTGGAAATCAATTGATTGTCAACAGATAGATTCTTATATAGTCACTAATAGGTATATTGCGTTAATCGCAATGACGATAATTCAGAATTGATACACCATTTATTACAGGCATGTTTTCGCCGGAATATATGATCTTCTTCTCTCTGACTAATTCGGGAAATGTATTCTTAAAATTTTCTATATCTCAACGATCCGGACAAGATGTTCCGAAGGTTCCGGACAAAGACGAAGACGGGAATTGGCAGCGCAAGTGGAAACAGAAGGTCACTGACGCGGACGGCAAGGTTCATTTCGTTGATGCCGACCCGAAGGCATACCATCCGGGACGTGGTGTCTATCGCTCATCGGTACGCAACGCCCAGCGGTTGGCGCGGACGGAGATAAACATGGCTTACCGCGCCGCTGAGCAGGAGCGGTGGAAGTCGTTTGATTTCGTTGTGGGGTATGAGGTCAAAATTACCCAAAATGGCAAGCATGTCGAGGACATCTGCGACTGCCTGAAAGGGAAATACCGCAAGGATTTCAAGTTCATGGGGTGGCACCCGCAGTGCATGTGCTACACCATCCCCATTCTCAAGTCCGAAGATGAGTTCTTTGACGATGATGAAGACGCTAAGAGCGTCAACGAAGTCGAGGATGTGCCGCAGGGGTTCAAGGATTGGGTCAAGGACAATGAAGAGCGCATCGACAAAGCCGCCGAGCGGGGCAAGCTGCCTTATTTCATTGCTGATAATCGCGACACGGTGAAGAGGATTTTGGAGGGAGGTGGTGGATCGGATGACAATCGCGCAGAAAAAGCTGAAGCAGCTCGGATTGAGGCAAACCGCCGCGAATACGAAAGATTGAAAGCAGACCCGAGCTACACCGATGTGGAGTTCAACCCAAAGAACGGAGGACTGAAAGCTTCGCATGTTGGGCACAACTTTGATAAGAACGGTGGAAAATATGAGAAGAATGTTCAGCACGCGGGGTTCATTTCGGGGCATTCGGTTATCTTGGAAGAAGAAGACTCTTCAATTTATAGTCAAAAACATACTGAGGGCAAATGGGATAGCCAATATTTTGAAGTTGCAGGTCGTGAAACAGCTACAGAAAACAATGTTTTAAGGGGCTTGAAGCATTGCGCAGAAAAACAAAAAACGCAAATTGCTGTATTAGATTTTCCTTTTGGAGGATTTGATATTGATTTGCTAAATAAAGCAATTAAACGTTATCGTGGATTGGAAAAACTAAAAGACGGACAATATATAAGATTTGAAAGGATTGTTTGTGTTCAGAATCGTAAAATTGTCTATGATGAACCATTCTAATTAAAAAAAGGAACGGGAAGCCCACATCCATAAAGGACGGTTGCACCTCCCGCAATGCAAAATTAGCATTTTCTATCAATATAACAAAATATCCGGCGTTAAATATCGCTAATCTTTGTCATAGTCAAACACATTGTCGGCATTGACGCTTGTGTCAGGGTAAGATAATTCTTCATCCCCTACATAAACCACAACACATTCATCAATGTAATTGGCGCATATTTCAGCGTCATACTTCGCCAGCAATTCTTTCAGTTCCGTGAGGAATAATGTCTTTTCGTCTTCCATGCCGTTCAAAGTTTAGAACATGAAATAAATAGTGCGATTATCGAAATTATCACCGGTATGGCAAACTCAATAATGCGTACCCAATTAATTGGATTTCTCAGTTTCGGATTCTCGGCAAGGAACACACGACCATCAGATGTAAGCCGCGCTGCTTCAACTCCGCCTCCTTCAACGTATGCGCCTTTTACCAACCCTTTGCGTTCAAGAGATCTG
>DAWBVG010000479.1:0-11500 GCA_052279865.1 Muribaculaceae bacterium | reverse complement strand
GAGTTGAAGAAATACAACCCCATCCTTAAGAAAGTAACCGTTCACAAAGAAATTAAATAAGCACTCTGAACTATGGCAAAGAAAACCGTCGCGTCTCTTCAAAAAGGTGAAGGACGCACCTACAGCAAAGTCATCATCATGGAGAAATCTCCTAAAACGGGCGCTTATGTTTTCAAAGAGGAAATGGTGCCTAACGATGCAGTTAAAGACGCTCTTAAGTAATTAAGACAACCCGCATAAAAACATCGGGCATTTTGCAATTGCAAAATGCCCGATGTTTTTATGCGGTATTTTTAGAACACATATCCTATTCCCATTCCGAAAAATCCACCGCTCGTATCATTCATCAAAGAATATTTACCCTGTAGTGTCAATTTCAAATACGAAGTCAGATAGAGATCGAATCCGGCTCCAAAATTCGCACCGGCACGGCTCGCACTGTCACCATGTTTATATGACCAGTTGTTAAATGTAAAACCAGCCAACGGATATATGGCAAAACCTTTTGCAACCCTGAACGGGAAATGCATATCTACATCAAGAACAAATGCGGATTTGTTGTCATTGCGGAAAACATATCCTAAATCAGGTGCGATGCGGAAATGATCGGCAAATGTATATTGAAAATAAACATCTGCAAATCCTCCATTGTTATATGTGGCAAAACCGCCCATCAGTCCGAGAGTCATCTCGCCTCTTTGTGCTTGCGCCTTTGCAGGCATTAGGGTTCCGATAGCCGCGACTATGGCTAAAACCAATAAGGATACTTTTTTCATAAATCAGTTATATTAAATTGTTAAATTCATAACGGGATTTACCACAATAAAGTGCTAAATTCAATAAAAAAACATATAGATTTATGAAAATGTTTCGTTAAATTTGCATTAATAATAAAAATTTTGACCGAAATTTTAGCAGTCAAAACTTAATTCTCATGTGATGAACAAATTAGGATATATCCGCGTTGCGGCGATCTCTCCCGAAGTAAAACCGGCTGACGTGGACTTCAATATAAGCGAAATCAAGAAACTGGCAACTATTGCCGAGGAAAAGAAAGCAGATATAGCACTTTTCCCCGAAATGTCAATAACAGGATACACCTGTGGTGACTTGTTTTTTCAACAGAATCTTCTTGATAAGGTGTCAGCCGCTCTTGAAGACCTTATGTGGTTTTCAATGGGATTGAACATAACACTCGTTGTTGGCGCACCTTTACGCTGCGGCAACCACCTATATAATTGTGGGGTTGTGATTCACAATAGCAAAATCAAAGGTGCCGTTCCTAAAACACACATACCGAACTATAACGAATTTTACGAAAAAAGATGGTTTGCAGAAGGGGAACACTGCGATTCTGCAGTTTCAGACAACCGGGAATTTCCGGTGTCAAGGAATCTTCTGTTTTCAATCAACGGTGCTATTGTAGGAATCGAAATCTGTGAAGATCTTTGGGTACCAACTCCTCCCAGCTGCATGATGGCAATGGCTGGAGCAGAGATAATATTGAATCTCTCTGCAACCAATGAAATAGCCGGCAAACACCGGTATTTGGTAGATTTAATCGCACAGCAATCAGCCCGTTGTCGCTGTGGATATGCATATGCATCGGCTGGTCTCGGAGAATCATCGACTGATCTTGTATTCTCCGGCAATTGCATAATTGCGGAGAATGGATCAATCCTTGCCGAATCCAAGAGATTTACGCTTGATTCCAAAATGGCAATACGCGATATAGACATAGATATAATCCGCAATGACAGATTGAAATATTCCACCTTCGCAGATTCCGCCGACAACGAATACCGGATAATTGAGGTCTCCAACAACAATGTAAGCCAAAAGCCTGACATTTTACGTTATGTTTCCTCTCATCCGTTTACAGATGGTGCACCTGAACTTTTTCGTGAGCGTTGCGATGAGATATCCTCAATTCAAGCTTGGGGGCTTGCGCAGCGTCTGCGTGCGATAAATTGTAAAAACACGGTAATCGGAATATCCGGCGGTCTTGATTCCACCCTCGCTCTTCTTGTGACAGTCAAAGCCTATGACATGCTCGGTTACAATCGGAAAGGCATCACAGCTGTGACAATGCCCGGTTTCGGCACAACACCGCGAACACACTCCAATGCCTCCGAATTAATGAAGCTTTTAGACGTCACCATGCTGGAAATTCCCATTGGTGAGGCTGTGGAACAACACTTCAAGGCAATCGGACACGATGCAACAGTGCATGACGCCACTTATGAAAATTCCCAAGCTCGCGAACGCACGCAAATCCTAATGGATCTTGCCAATCAAACAGGTGGCATTGTTGTCGGCACCGGAGATCTTTCTGAACTGGCACTCGGATGGTGTACATACAATGGAGACCAGATGTCGATGTATGGTGTCAATACATCAGTTCCAAAGACGTTGGTAAAATATCTTGTAGAAGGTTATGCCGACACTACCGACAACCCTGAGATCAGACGTGTTCTTCTCGATATCATTGATACACCTATAAGCCCCGAACTTCTTCCGGCTGCCCAAGATGACACAATCAAACAAAAGACGGAAGATCTTGTCGGTCCATACGAACTTCACGATTTCTTCTTGCATGGAATGCTGCGTCATTCTTTCTCTCCCGCCAAGATTTTCACACTTGCCTGCCACGCATTCGATGGCAAATATGAAAATGAGACTATAAAACATTGGCTCAAAACATTCTATCGCAGATTTTTCTCCCAGCAGTTCAAACGCTCGTGCATGCCGGATGGAATGAAAGTCGGAAGCGTATGTCTCTCCCCCCGCGGCGACTGGCGCATGCCGTCGGATGCATCAGCCTCGTTGTGGCTAAAAGAAGTTGAATCTCTCTAACAAGATTACCAATGATTGAAGATTTAAAAAAAGCAGTTGATGTTTTAAAAAACGGAGGAGTAATCCTTTACCCTACCGATACAATATGGGGACTCGGATGCGATGCAGGGAATGCAGAAGCCGTGGAACGCATCTTCAAAATAAAAAAACGTGCTGATTCTAAATCAATGCTTTCCCTCGTGGCTTCTGACGGGATGCTTCAGCAATTCGTTTCGGAAGTGCCGGAAGCGGCATGGCAACTTATTGATGCAGCCGTAAACCCCTTGACTATAATATATGATAATCCCAGAGGCATAGCCCAAAACCTTCTGGCTGAAGATGGATCTGCAGGATTCAGGATTACCTCGGAAGCATATTCCAAAGGGTTATGTCAGAAGTTGAGACGACCGGTTGTATCAACATCTGCCAATATCTCCGGCAATCCGGCTCCAAAACATTTCTCCGATATTGATCCTGAAATACTAAACGCGGTGGATTACGTGGCGGAATATGGTCGCGACAGCAAAGAGTCAGTGCCAAGCAACATCATAAAAGTGACGAACTCCAATGTAATAACAATTATAAGATAAAATTCGGTTTTCACGCTATCACCCATCATGAAGGCAAAAGGACTACCCATTGTGAAGCAACGGTTGAAATATGTGGCAAGCGATCTTGTCACAACAGCCATCGCATTCCTACTTTTTGACGTAGCCCGCTTTTACATTCTTCACGAAGAACTTCCAACCTCACAGAGCCTGATTGATTATCTGACAACTCCCAAACTCATGTGGGAACAGATATTGATACCTACAGCGCTATTGTTTATATATTGGCTGTCGGGATATTATAATAGTCCTTACGAAAAATCAAGACTAAACGAATTCATAACAACATTTTACTCGGCTCTCTTCAATGCCGCATTGATATTTTTTATCCTTCTTATCAACGACAGAGGTCCTATCATCTCGGCTGACTATCTTCTCATATGCATATCCTTTCTCCTGTTATTGGGATTGACCTACGCAGGACGATTGATAATCACCTCCTCTACAAGAAGATATGCGCGCAGGAATAACATCAGGCATAACGTTATAATTGTAGGCGATTCGGTGAACGGCTATAATATATACCGTAACCTTCTGAGTGCCAAAACACTTATGAAATATAATGTTGTGGGATTCATAAGGATAGAAAAGACCCGACAGGAATATCAAACCGAACTTCCTGTCTGGGAGATGGATGAAATTGAGGAAGTGTGCAGACGTGAAAATATAGATCAAGTGATTCTCGCTCCTGATAATGAAAAAGACTCGCTCGTGCTGGAAATGCTCGATCGCCTTTTCCCTCTTGACATACCGATAAAGATAATGCCCGATACCCTTTCTTATGTCACATCTTCCATAAGGATGACAGATATTATGGCTGAGCCTTTCATTGATTTGACTTCTCCCCCTCTCAATGATTGTTCAAATAATATCAAACTGACATTTGACGTAATAATGTCGGTTATTATACTTCTCATTCTCTCTCCGGTCATGATATTTCTTATGATTGCTGTAAGGCTCTCATCCCCCGGACCGATTTTCTATCATCAGGAACGAATTGGAAAAAAAAGAAGACCGTTCAAGATATACAAATTCCGTTCAATGTATATAGATGCGGAAAGCAACGGTCCTATGCTCTCATCATCGGAAGACAAACGGGTAACGCCCCTTGGGAAAATACTCAGAAAATATCGTCTTGATGAGTTGCCTCAATTCTGGAATGTGCTGAAAGGAGACATGTCGCTTGTGGGACCTCGTCCCGAACGCGATTTTTTCATACGCAAGATTATAGAAAGAGCTCCTTATTATTGCCTGGTATTTCAGGTAAAACCGGGTATTACCTCATGGGGAATGGTCAAATTTGGCTACGCATCCAACATCGACCAGATGGTGAATCGCACCAAGTTTGATCTTATCTACATCACAAACATGTCTCTTGCGCTCGACCTTAAAATCCTCATCTATACCATAAGAACTATAATACGAGGGTCAGGAGTCTGACTTATCATGAATTTAAAGCTGTTTAAAAGAACTTTCGATATGGCATATAAAGAAACACATAATAGATTCACGGAATGGTGGATGAAGGTAGTGATTTGGAGGGAGCACCACATCAAGGAAAAGAATTTTCTTCTTATCCTTGCACTTGTGGTTGGTGTCTTCTGTGGATTTGCCGCGCAACTCCTCAAATTCCTCATCCATTTGATAGCGGGAATGCTGACGGCGCATATGAGCACAACAACAGCCAACTGGCTCTATCTTGTCTATCCGGTGGTCGGCATTCTGATCGTTACCCTTTTCCTGAAATATGTTGTGAAGGAGAATATATCCCATGGTGTTACGAAAGTTTTATATGCAATCTCCCGCCGCAAATCACGTCTGAAGAAACGCAACATGTATGCCTCTCTTGTGGCGTCATCCATTACAATAGGATTCGGTGGTTCAGTAGGAGCCGAGGGTCCGATAGTGTTCACAGGAGCTGCCATCGGGTCAAACGTCGGGCAGGCATTCCGTCTTTCCCCCCGTATTCTCATGATACTCGTGGGGTGTGGGGCAGCTGCCGGAATTGCCGGCATTTTCCGCGCCCCAATCGCAGGAATGCTGTTCACTCTTGAAGTGTTGATGATCGACCTTACAGGCATGACAGTTATGCCGCTTTTGTTATCATCTGTGGCAGGAGCAGTGGTAGCATATGTGTTGGAGGGATACAGTGCGGAATTCTTTTTTGTGCAGTCAGAGGCATTTGCCACAAGCCGCATACCCTTCACAATATTGCTTGGAATTGTCTGTGGTCTGATGTCTTATTATTTCACCAAAGTAATGTTCATGATGGAATCGATGTTTGGGAAATTGAAACATCAGAGCCTCAAGATTGCAGTGGGTGGAATTATAATGGCAGGGCTCATCTTTCTTTTTCCGCCTCTCTATGGCGAGGGATACGGCGCCATAAACAATCTTCTGCTTGGAGATGTATCGAAAGTTGTTGACGGCACCATATTTTACGTTGACCGTGATAACGTTTGGGTTCTTATTCTTTTTATCGCTGCTGTAGCATTGACAAAAGCATTTGCGACTTCTGCGACAAACGGAGCAGGAGGTGTCGGAGGAACGTTCGCCCCATCATTGTTCGTTGGTGCTCTGACAGGATTCCTGTTTGCTTATATTGTCAATAACCTTGACCTGGGATTTGAATTATCACAAAAGAACTTTGCCCTGATGGGAATGGCTGGTGTTATGAGCGGTGTAATGCATGCTCCTCTTATGGCAATCTTCCTCACAGCCGAAATGACCGGTGGCTATGATCTCTTTCTCCCCCTGCTCATTGTCTCGGCATTGGCGTATATTACAATACGCATCTTTACTCCCTACAGCATATACACCATGCGTCTTGCAAAGGCAGGAGATCTGGTAACTCACCAAAAAGACAAGGCTGTATTGACCCTCCTCAAAGTCGACAATCTGATTGAAACCGACTTTAAGGAAGTACATCCCGAAATGAACCTTAAAGAGATGGTGGATGTAATATCTGTATCAAATCGTAATCTCTTCCCGGTCACTGACAATGAGGGATATCTTAAAGGGGTTGTCCTTCTTGATGAGATCCGAAACATAATGTTTCGTGCCGATCTATACAAAAAGATGCATGTATCCCGATTTATGTCTGCCGTGCCGGAAGTCATTGAGATTTCATATCCCATGGATAAGGTAATGGAAATTTTCGACAGCACTAATGCCTGGAATCTTCCGGTGGTGGATAATGGCAAATATGTAGGCTTTGTATCCAAATCCAAAATATTCAACTCCTATCGTCGTGTGCTTCGACATTTCACTGAGGATTAGAAGAGTCTCACGACGACACAACGAATTTGTTTAGAAAATGAAGAAAGAAGATCTTAAAATAGTTTTTTTCGGAACACCCGAATTTGCAGTTACAAGCCTCGCTCGACTCGTTGACGAGGATTACAATATATCTGCTGTGGTCACCATGCCGGATAAGGAAGGCGGGCGCGGACGCAAACTCATGCAGAGTGATGTTAAAAAATATGCCGTGGAGAAAGGCTTGCGGGTTTTACAGCCCGAAAAACTTAAGGCACCGGAATTCGTTGATGCACTCAAGGAAATCAATGCAGATCTGTTTATAGTAATCGCATTCCGAATGCTTCCGGAGGTGGTATGGACCATGCCTCGTCTGGGTACATTCAATCTTCATGGATCACTGCTTCCCAAGTATCGTGGCGCGGCTCCAATAAACCGCGCGATAATGAACGGAGAGAAAGAAACTGGGGTTACTACATTCTTCCTCAAACATGAGATTGATACAGGCGACATCATAGGAGCCCGCTCAATTCCAATTGGCGAAAATGACAATGTCGGCGTAATCTATGATCGTTTGATGAATATAGGTGCTGACATGGTTGTTGAAACAGTTGAAAACATACTTTCAGGCACACTGACAGTTAAACCACAGCCGGAAGGTGAATTTACTCCGGCTCCTAAAATTTTCAAGGAGGATTGCAAAATAAACTGGAATCGTGCGGCTAAAGACATACACAATCTTATCCGTGGCTTATCTCCATATCCCGCAGCATTTACGGTTCTTGAAGATAACAATGGCAAAAGAATGGATATAAAGATTTTTGAATCTTTAGTCTCATCTGATTATAAATTCAGTGAATCAGCAGAACCGGGCAGCATTGAAATAAAAGGGAAACGTCTCTTCGTTGCCACAACTGAGGGCACACTTGAAATCATCTCTCTACAACCATCCGGCAAAAAGAGGATGGACACCTCGGCATTCCTGTTGGGTTATCATCCTTCAAAATTTATTTCTGAATAACAAAATGCAGGAGGAGACAAAATCATATGGATCGGACACGGCTAAAACCTATTGCCGTATTCTTTATGATATCCTGATTGAAAAAGGAGTCGAAGACATCGTCCTTTCACCGGGAAGCCGCAATGCACCTCTTTTGATCGGAGCTGCTTGCCGACCATTCCGCCGACACATAATCACGGATGAAAGAACGGCTGCCTTCACGGCTTTGGGAATATCATTGGCAGGCAACAAACCTGTAGCAATCGCATGCACCTCCGGCACGGCATTGTATGACTATGCCCCTGCCATAGCCGAAGCATTCTATCAGAATATTCCGTTGATTGTTATCACTGCTGACCGTCCTCTCGAATGGATTGACCAGGATGATTCCCAGACTTTGATTCAACCAGGTGCTCTTGATAAGATAGTAAAGGGAAGTTATGATATACCGGTTGAGCATGCAGATGATTCTAATGAAAAATGGTATGTCAACAGGATAATAAATGAGGCGTGCAATCTCGCGCTTTCAAGGCGTAGAGGTCCGGTGCATATTAACATCCGACTTGACAATCCTCTGACCGAAGTCATACCTTATTCACCGGGGCATCCTCGCGTAATAGAGTATATCGATAATCTTAATCTTCCTCCTCACCTCTATAAATATCTGGCAAACCAGCTTTCAGGGAAGAAAATATTAGTCACCGCAGGCTTTATGCAGCCTGACAATGAACTCAACAAGTCGTTATCCTCATTCCTGCGGTTACCAAATGTCGCCTTGATGTGTGAGACTCTTTCCAATCTGCATCTACCCGGCAATCCATATTCTATTGATACGGTTTTATCCGTCATCGAAAATAAGGAATGCAAGAAGGAAATGCGTCCTGACATCGTGATTTCTATTGGAGGCGCATTGATCTCTCGTAAACTTAAGGAGTTTATACGAAACAACCCACCTTGCGAACACTGGACATTAGGCGATACGCGTCCTTCGGCAGATTGTTTCATGTCTCTCACCCGACATATCGAGGTCTCCCCTACCAAGTTTTTTAAAGGTGTTACCAAACACCTTCTCAAACATGACCAACCGGGAAAAGGGAATACCTATTCTCACATATGGAAACAGAACAGAGAAGCTGCTTTGGATAGTCATGTCAGATTTATCAACAACTTGGAATGGTCAGAAATGACAGCATTCAATTATATTCTCAGAGAGCTCCCTCCGACATTCAATCTCTTTCTCTCCAACGGCACATCTGTCAGATACGGACAACTATTTACCGAAACCATACCCCATGCTTCTTTCGGATGCAGAGGAGTCTCCGGAATTGACGGCACTACCGCCACGGCTGCTGGCTGCGCCATGTCATACCATGGACCTACACTCCTTATAACAGGAGATATGTCTATGGCATATGATACCGGTGTGCTTGGGATTGAAAATATTCCTGATAATTTCAAAATTGTTGTAATCAACAACAAGGGAGGCGGCATATTCCGTTTCATACCATCCACGCGCAATTGTGAAGGGAGGGATGAATTATTCTGTGCAGCTCCAAAACTTCCTTTGGAAAAATTGGCGCAGGCATATAGTTGGAAATATTTCAAGGCAGAGTCATCTGAAGAATTAGAGGAAGCCTATATTCCTTTTCTTGCCTTAAGACATAAAGCAATTCTTGAGATAAAGGCTGACGAAAATCTCTCCGCCCAAATCCTCATAGATTATATGAAAAGAAATTAACTTATTTGCGACCTACCCGCAATAAAATATTTATATTATGAACTGGAAGACTATAAAAGAATACACTGATATCCTTTTTGAAGAAATGGATGGCATTGCAAAAATCACAATCAATCGCCCTAAGGTTTACAATGCTTTTCGTCCATTGACCAATAAAGAAATGCTCGAAGCATTTGCCATCTGTCGTGAGCGTGCCGATATCCGCGTTATCATTCTTACCGGTATTGGCGACAAGGCATTCTGTAGCGGTGGCGATCAGAATGCAAAAGGACACGGCGGCTATGTTGATGAAAATGGCGTTCCCCGTCTTAATGTTCTTGAGCTTCATCACGCAATCAGATCCATTCCCAAACCCGTAATCGCAATGGTAAACGGATATTCCATCGGAGGCGGAAACGTGCTGCAGGTCGTATGCGATCTATCCATAGCATCGGAAAATGCGCGTTTTGGACAGACAGGTCCCAAAGTCGGAAGTTTCGACGGAGGTTTTGGTGCCTCATATCTTGCACGTTGTGTAGGACAGAAGAAAGCGCGTGAGATTTGGTATCTCTGTAAACAATACACGGCACAAGAGGCTTTGGAAATGGGCATGGTAAATGCTGTCGTTCCCTTCGAAAAGCTTGAAGAAACAACAGTGGAATGGGCACGTACAATCATGAAACGCTCTCCTTTTGCTATCCGCATGATCAAGCGTGCGCTAAATGCAGAACTCGACGGTCAGCATGGTCTGATGGAATTTGCAGGTGATGCCACACTCATGTATTACATGATGGATGAAGCGCAGGAAGGAAAGAATGCATTCCTCGAAAAGCGTGATCCCAATTTTGACCAATATCCAATGTTCCCTTGATTTAGAAGCCGTGAGATTAGAATTTTGTCCTTATAATTTGATTTTCAAGAAACCTGCGGGCACCTCACGAGGTGTGCTAACAGAGAAAATCACTTGTTTTCTCCGAATTTTCGATGAAGCTGACCCTTCAAAATTCGGATTAGGAGAAGCGGCTGTATTCCCAGGGCTCTCTCCGGAAGCAGACGAACGATACTTTTATAAGCTAATGGAACTGCAAGCCAACATCCGCCTCGGTTTGCAGACCGACCTATCAAGATTTCCATCTCTGCAAATGGGTCTGGAACAAGCCATCCGTGATTTCAGCGGAGGGTGCAAGGGTATTTACTTTAACTCTCCATTCATTCTCGGGCAGAGAGACATCATAATCAATGGACTCATCTGGATGGGCGATTATGACAGAATGATTGAGCAGATAGAGACAAAACTCGCAGCTGGTTTCTCTTGTATAAAACTCAAGATCGGAGCAATTGATTGGAAAAGCGAAGTGGATATGATTGAATATATCCGTCGTAGATACGATCGCGATAAAATCGAAATACGTGTTGATGCTAATGGAGGATTCACGATGGATAACGTACTGCCGCGTCTCAAGAGGCTTGCAGATTTAGGAGTTCATTCCATTGAGCAGCCGATAAAGAGTGGAAATCCCCAGCTAATGCGTTTTTTATGCGAGGTATCCCCTCTTCCAATTGCTTTGGATGAAGAACTTATCGGCAAATTCGACACGGAATCAAAAATTGCGACTCTTGATGAGATAAAACCGGCATACATTGTGATCAAACCATCTCTTGAAGGTGGATTTTCCGGAGCCGAAGAATGGATAAAACTTGCAGATGAAAGAAACATTGGATGGTGGATCACTTCATCATTGGAATCAAATATAGGATTGAATGCACTTGCTCAATGGGTTGCCACTTTAAAACAGACAATCCCTCAAGGGCTCGGGACAGGAGCACTATTCACCAACAATATTGAGTCGCCTGTATTTACCGATGGTGAGCATCTTAAGTATAATCCGGATATGACATTGGATTATGATGCCATCAATAGTCTTGACTGGAGAAGTTGAAGATATGACCTACGAAGAATTAGCTGTTCAGTGGCACACGTGCGATAGAATCCCCTGCCACACTTCCGGATCTACAGGAAAGCCCAAAGAGATTTTTCTGACAAAGACTGAAATGCTCAACAGTGCCCAACGCACTGTTGAGTAT
>DAWBVG010000478.1:0-10086 GCA_052279865.1 Muribaculaceae bacterium | reverse complement strand
GTTATATCTTTCAAGCACGGCATTACCCTGCGCGTCAAGCCCCTCAAGCTGACGGAGAGCAAACACGTCGCGAAGATCAGTAAAGAAACCTTCCACAAGAAGATTTGTCTGCACGTTACCAAATGTGTGGTAAAGGTCGGCAGAAGCGCTTACACTTTGAGAACTTTCCTGCTTGAGACCGGGAGCAAGCACGGTCACTACCCTCTCCCCTCCGACAATAGCCACATGAAAATCCTCATCATAGGCCTGCGGAGAACGGAACCCGGTGGAATATGACAAGCGGAAGTTGGCACTGCGCGACGGATTGAAACGGATGTTCACACGGGGCGACACTATCGGATTCTTGATAAGTGAGTGTTTGTCAAGTCGCGCCCCGATAAGGAAACCCCAGCGCTCGTCGCGCCATTCATTCTGTAAATATCCACTGAAAATATTCACATTCTGGAGTATGTCATGACCATATCCTATCGTTACATCATGGAGACGGTTGTAAGAATATTCAAGACCAGCCACGAGTTCGGAAGGCATAAAAAGGAATTTTGATATGGGATGAGTCCATTGCGTGCCGGCAGTGACGACAAGGTCAGATGTGCGTCCATAAGCATCCGGATCCATGTCTGAACCATAGTAGCTGTTACGTTTTGTGGCTTGCATGGCGGAAAATACTGAGACATGATCGCGACGATCGCGCGGCCATATGTCATATGTCACCTCCGCTCCATGGATGTTATGTTCCACCTGCTCTGCAATCATGGCAAGATGAGCGGGCTGATTGAGCTGATCACCTCCACGACGGTATTCGTGAGTGTTATGATATTCCAGTGTCAGGCGCGAATCGGCAGACGTGCGCATGAACGTGCGGGCGCCAAGAGTCTGCGACTTCAATTGCGCCACCTCTGTGTAACCGTCTCCGTTATGGTCGTAGCCATCGCGATATCGGCTTTGACCATAGATAAAAATTCCTGCCTTATCATTATTGGTCACAACCGAGGCATTCAAGGTCGTATTATTGTCAAGAGAGCCGGAAGGACCAATGGATGTCAGCGTATGTGAAACCCTCGCAGTATTTTCACGGGGATCTTTGGTGATTATATTGATGGTGCCTCCGATTGCAGACGATCCGAAAAGAGCCGAACCTCCTCCACGCATAACTTCGATACGGTCAATCATATTTGCTGGAATCTGTTCCAGACCGTAAACACCAGTCAGAGCGGAAAATACTGGACGGGAATTCATAAGTATCTGCGAATAATGACCATCAAGTCCGTTTATACGCACCTGAGTAAATCCGCAGTTCTGGCAATCATTCTCAACCCTCACTCCGGGCTGGAAATCCAGACCGTCGGCAAGTGAACACGCTCCTACCGTAGTCAACAGTTTACCGGTCATCACATTCACCAAAGATGGACTCTCTCGACGTTTTACCTCACTTTTACTACTTGTAACAACTACCTGGTCAAGCATGAACACATCCATCAAAGAATCAAGTTCTTCTTCGGTCGGACCGGATGGCGCGACAGGTTTATCGGCACGTGCCGATGTGGCTATGGCAAAAGCCACAGCCATAAAAAACATTTTTTTATGCATTACGGATTAGAATAAAGTTTAAGTTTTAGAAGCTTCTAAGAATCCCACTTGATATACACTTCATTATTATGTGGGAATAAGACTACTTTATGCACATAATGCAGGAGGACCTCTTAAGGAATATGCCGGAATATGATTAACTACGGCAAAGGTTGTTACATCTATGTAGATTAATGAACAGAATTCCTCAGGATCCGGAACAGTCATCTCATTCACGGCATCCGCCGCAATGGAAGCGGCATTGAAAGCCGAAATAAGGTCAAGAGAATGAGCTGTATGTCCATGTGTTCCGGATGGCAGATAGGGGTGTGAATGAGTCACCGGACGACCATCTATACCTTTATGCACATGCGTGAAGATAGCGTTCGAGAACATAAAATTCACGAACAAGAGCATCACCAACGACACAAAAATACGGGTCAACGACTTTTTCACGTTGCAAAATTACAAATTAATCCCGTCTAAAACAATATTGCAACATAGTATAAATCTGTTGAGATTGTTCAACAGCCTTTATATTTACATTCGATTGATTTCGTCTTGAGCCGAAGTTTTGCCTTTATATTTGACATCATGCCTGAACGAGTAAGAGATTGTCAGGTATAGGCGTTGATTATCACGGAATGCCGTGCGCTCGAAGATACTTGCGCCATAATAAGTTCGAGACTTGGATTTACAGCCGAATATATTGGTAGCATTAACTGCTACATACAATCTTTTGCTGAAAAAACGACGATATATACCCAAATCAATTCCGACAAAACGATCTTCCCAAGAATCACAATAAGCTCCGGCGGGATTGTAGTTTGCAGAAATATATGCAGTTGTTCCACAAAAAGAGAAATAGTTTGAGAATGATAACTCAAAAAGTGGAGATTTTCCCAAAGGAGGCATACTTTCCTGAATCATGGAAAGTCCATAGAACGTTTTTGTCAGATGTGCTGAAAGATACGGATGCCAGAAACCCAATTTATGATCATAGTTAAGCTGAAGCATTGCAGCCGTATATTTACCTTTGTTGACCGGATACGACGTCAGGTGCAGCGGATTATCCGAATCAATCCGGCTCTCTTCCGTGATATAGTTGTGCACCCATTGATATCCCACACTTGCCGTAAAATCATTATATCCGAACGAATAGGAAATATCATAGGTATATCTCGGACGCAACAACGGGTTCCCCTCCGTGGTCTCATATCGGTTGAAATATTCCCGGCTTGTGCGAAGCTGATAAAAAGAGGGTCTTCTTATATGCGAGGTGAAGCCGAGTGACATTATCGTTTTACCAACATTGGCAGAAACCGTAATTTCAGGATAAAACCGATGATAAGTCTTGAAAAGAATTTTTGAGCCTGTCGACCCATCCGTATAATCCATTTTGTTTGCCTCATATCTTATTCCGGCACCAAAATCCCAAATTCCTCGCGATAAGTTGTATTGTCCGAATACAGCATATTTTGATTCAACGGAAGTTAGTTGTGAGATTTGTTCCTGTCCGCTCTGCCAATCATTCCTATTCTGCCTCACCACACTGATATCCGTGCCAAAAACCATTTGTGAACTATCGGTTAACTTCCAATTGACTTTTGCCAGTGCCGACCATAGATTATATCGGGTGTTATCGTTGTTGATTACAAGGTGATGTGGCGTCAAGCTTCCATTCTCTTCTGTAAAATGTGCAGAATAATGCTTTCTGCCAACATAATCTCCATTGAAAACGGCACTCCATTTTTCAGAAAACGTTCCGTCATAATAAACATTTGCATGCCATTGCCGATAATTTTGAGGAGTTGATGTATATGCCACAAGAGTCTCATATTCTTCATCTCCAATGGTCATTGCGCTGTATTTCTCTCCGCCGTTACGCTGAGTATCGTGACTATATGTAACTTTAGCGCCGACAGTATGGTTATCAGTGACACTCACACTGGTTCCCGCCGTAAGTATCCAGTCATAGTATTCCGAATTCCAATGAGGCATTTCAGACGTCATCTTCCATATTCCGGAAGATGTATACGTATCCTGCTGATTATCCTGGTCACTATTCAATCGGCTTGAATTATTTGAAAACGTCAGGAAGGAATTTGTGCGCCCGGCACCATATGTAATCGATAACTGTTCATAATCAGATAATCTCCGTCCGAAGCTACCTTGCGACATTACGTCCAATCCGAATCCTTTCAATACATTATTCTTCAATCTGATACGTATTACGGCGGCTGCCTCTGCATTAAATTCAGCACCTGGATTCCGTATAATCTCAACACTTTTGATTTCAGCAGGACGCAGCCTATACAATTCCGACATATCAACAACTTTCTGATTGCCTATAAATATTTCAGCATCGCCGCGCCCTAAAACAGAGAATCCACTCCCCGTTGCCTTCACTGACGGCAACTGTGACAAAACGTCAGGAACCGTGGGCAGATCACCTAAAGGGGAATTTGCTATATCTATTGAAAATCCTGTACCTTTGAGTTTGACAAAAGGTTTTGTGGAAGAAATCGACACCTGCTGCAACATTATAGTATTGACAGGCATAACAATTGTGCCTAAATCGAAACCTGAGGAACGAGTGTAAACAGTATTATAACCGATACAACTCAATTTTGCAATCACATCCATTCGATCACAAGGAATGGTGAAACGCCCTTCTCCATTGGCGATACCGTATGTTATAAGTGTTGAATCGTTAGGATTCAGAAGCATTACCGTAGCGCCGGCAACCGGATCATTGTCGCTTCCGATCACACTGCCTGTATAAACGAATCTGCCATGCTGAAGAGCCTCTATATAAAAACTTCCATTTTTGTTTATCACAGAAATCGGATGAAATCCAACAATCTGACGCAATGCCCGGTAAACATCATCTGTATTTATTCTTGCCGATGTTCTATAGTTATCAAGTTCCTTGTATATAAAGGATATGTTTACATCAGGATGATCTTTGCTTATCCTGACAAGAGCTTCCGATATAGGCGTATTGTTGAAGGAATAGGAATAGCTGTAGGCTTCTGCTGAAAGAAATGTCGCAACAGCCATCAACAAAGTCAGTAAAATTCTCATTTTAGTCAATGTTAAGGACGTTGCCATCTCGTTTGATACTTATCTGCGAAAAAGTGTTGAGTTGCGCCACAATTTCATCAAGTGATAATGCCGGATCAAGTTTGTAATAAAGGCGAAGTGATGCAACTTCCTTATTATTGAACTTGAATTCAACATCATAAACTACAGAAATCTTCTGCATTATCACATCAAGATGTTCATCCTCAAATATCACCGGAGTCATGTCATTTTTTACCGTGTCAGTCTTTACCGCGATTGTCTCCGATGCCATGGAAACAGCAGATTCTCCTACTGCTGTTTCTTTGACGGGAATCTGTTCATTCTTATGGTCAGCCACGGCAACGGTGACAGCTATGCCAGCAGCCAACGCCACGATAGATGTGAAAATTATAATGGCAATTGACGCAGCCCGATTTTCAAATTCGAAGAAGTGACGGCGCCTATGGATTCCATGTTTCTTTCGGAAACGCTCCCACTCAGCATCCACATTGATATTTCCTCCGGATGCCAACGCCGAATCAATCCGGCAAAGAGTGCGATAAATCTCTCGGCTTTCAGTATCCTCCAGTATAACGTTCAACTGCTCCGATGTATAATTCTCCGGATGCCTGATAATATCAAGCACCTTGTCGCATTTTGATTCGTACTTATCCATTTTCGTTGAGTTTTCTGCGAATGATTGCCAAGGCATGACTAAGATGACGATATACGGCGGTTTCGCTTATACCCATGACAGATGCAATTCGGGAAAACGGCAAGTTATCCGAGAATCGTAATTCCATTACACGCCGTGCCTGAGAAGAGATATCATTTTTGATAAGGTCATGAATCCGCGACATTGTGCATTCATCGGGAAAATTCTCGGTTTCGTATTCATCATTGTCAATGAAATAGAGGTTGGCGATACGATGATGAATCTCATAATCCCGGATATGGTTCAGACAACGGTTTCTGACTGCCTTCAATAGGTATCCTTCAGTAATGTTGATGTCAAAACTGCCGTCGAGCAACGACAGGAACACGTCATGGACAATGTCGCGCGCAAGATCATCATCGTGCAGGAGTGCGACCGCCAAGCGATACATCCGTGGATAATGTGCCTTGAAAAGTTGTTCTATGTCGTTTCTCTTCGTCATACACTATAAAGACACACAACATCCGAAAAACTCAACCCGGAAGGATAATTTTTTCTAAAAATTCCTATTATTCGGATTTATTGCGTCGTGGGATATCATTTAACACAGGCAGGGAAAGATTATATTTCAAAGCAAGAAAACGGATTACCATAATGGTCAGGGCACAGCTTATCTGGCTTACATATGCAGGACATTCCAGATATTTGGTTATCCAATATATGAATCCTCCAGCCAGACAGGCTGTGGCATATATGTCTTTATGAAAAATAAGAGGTTCTTCATTGATCAGGATATCACGCAACACTCCACCGAATGCACCGGTGATGATGCCCATAATCATGGCAACCCACATAGGATAGTCAATGGCGAGAGTCTTATCTATGCCGATCACAACAAACATTGCAAGACCGATGCTGTCGAATATGAAAAGCATCTTGTCTCGCCTCACAAGATGATCCTTAAAGATGATGACAGCTAAAAGCGAAAGGGCTGTGACAGCGAGATACCACCAGTTGTGCATCCAGAAAACCGGAATGTCAAGCAATATATCGCGCAGGGTGCCCCCGCCAATGGCTGTGACGAGACCAACAATGTAAGCCCCGAACCAATCGAAATTCTTAGTGGCGGCAAGACGGATCCCACTGATGGCACACGCAATTGTGCCTATTACTTCGAGAATAAAAGAGATTGTTATATCCAAAATAATATATGAAGTTAGAAGCACGCTACCGTTTTCACAGATAGCATTTATAATTCAGACCGTAAAATTACAAATAATAAATATATCTGTATATCTCCAGACAGTTCATTTTTCACTATCAACCAAACCTGTCTTTCTCATTATGTAGAAATGTTCCGTTCGTTTATCCCCAAGCGGAGATAAAATATCACGGTTTATGTGATGGAATTTGAAACCACTTTTTTCACAAACACGTTTCGATTTGGTGTTACCTTCATAAAATATACACCAAACCGCCTTTAGTTTCAAATCGTTAAAGCCTCTTGTCAATAAAGCTCTGACAGCTTCGGGAATCAGACCTTGTCCCCAATACTTCTTCCCAATCCAATATCCTATTTCAGCTTCGTTTGGTTTCAGATAAGAAGGGTTAAGACTATCGTATAATACTAATCCACAACATCCTACTGGCTCTCCGGTATCTTTCAACACGACGGCATATATTTCAGGAGCCGAAAAGACAGTCCGTATAATTTCAAGACTGTTTTCCTCAGAAACATGTGGCTCCCAGCCTGCGATTGGACCGACATCAGGGTCTTGAGCATACCTAAACAGGGCTGCTGCATCGGTTTCGCGCCAAGGTCGGATAATAAGTCTTTCTGTTTCGATTATCATAACCATTCACTGAAAATTTACCTGTGACTCATTTGTGAATTGATATATTCAACCATTGCGACAGCATTCTCGCAGCCAATGATATATTGCATGCCATTTTTCAATTTAATAAGAAAACAATTGTCTCGACTACCATAATAGCCAAAATAGGTTCCTATCAAAGGATCTTTGAAATATCCCCAATATCCGAAAAATCCACCACTGGCACAAAGTCTAAACCCTACGGATGAAGGATAGCAGGTGTCAACGAATTGAATTTCGGCATATTCAATGAATTTCGGCAAGGACAACAATCTGTATAAAGTAATTCCGGATCCGTTTGCTTCGACTGATTTAGGACAATAAAACAAACCGGCGATTATCATAGCCCCCAATATGCAGCAAAACACAATAAGTTTATCGGTATTGCCTATAAGAGCTATAATACCAACCACGAAAACCACCAGAACAAATATGGTTATAATCGTGGAAACAACACTAAATCTGATTTTATTTTTCATATTGGTAAGAAAGATTCAATCCGCATCTTTATTTATTTGATTCAAGTATTTTGACCTTTCTGGATTTAGGGAAAGGCAACTCTTCCCATAATATGCCTATCACTTTGGAGCAAGCACATCGCAGATATACTCTATAAAATCAGATGAACATGCCATAGGCGTCAGTCTTTAGGGAATAAAGTACAAAAACCTTGTTTGTTGAACTGATAATACATTTCGATACGTTCGGGGGTGTCATTTTCGAGCAGTTGAAGCATCTCTTTTGCAAACTCAAGCGTTGCTGAGCCGTTTGCAGTCACGATGTTTTTATCGCTGACTGCCTGAGCATGGACATATCCGTCTGGATTGGTATATTGGTCACCTCCCCAAAGTTTGAACTGATCCAACCCATTACCTGTATGCTTGACGGTATTAAGGAAACCACACTTCGCCATAAACGAAGCGGCATTACAGATAGCACCAATTACCTTTCCCTTTTCAATGGCTCTTCTGACAATTGACGTTACCTTCTCTGCAACCGGCGTAGACCATCCGAAACCGCCGATAAGCACCAACGCCGCATAATCATCAGGCATCGTATCGAATGAATAGTGCGGCAGAGTACAGAACCCTCCGATAGACTTTACTGGCTCCATTGTCGGAGCCACAATCCTATTGACATACTTAGGATTATCTTTCAACTTATACTCATCCGATGCGATGGCTTGTGAAAGATAAACTATCTCGTGTGCCGCATAATCTGGCAGGAGTATATATAAAATCTCGTTACTCATATTTATATCACCTGATTTTGCACCACGAAGTTACAAAAAAGTATTGATATATGATATATCCTGAACTACAATTCACCAGACATACATGTTTTCATATATGCATTATGAGAAGATATGATACTAAAAGACTTCTCGAGAGTGCGCCAACAACGGTGCAAAAGAAGAAGTGTTCTAAAGAACTTGCTGTCTGACTTGTAGCCCGACTTGTGCGTTGCGCATAAGATAGTTCCTCGATGTAGTGGTTCAAGATATTTTTTCTTTTGCTCAGTCGTATATTAGGTTTGGTTTATCGGGCATATATAAAGCCCGAACTAAACCAATCCGACTTGTAGAAGCCACGACGGTGCCAATTGGAAATCGGCGAGTTTCCATAATTCACAACAATGACGAGCCAAATGTGGCTAAAAAATATGTGATTTGGCACTCTGATGTAAATGAACGCAGGAGGATAGATTCACGACGGTGCCAAATCCACAAATTTACACCCACATTTGGCACCGTCGTGGATTTTTCGTAAATTTGCAGTCTAAAACAAACTCTATGATAGGAAGAAAACAAGAAATAGAACTGTTAGAGCAAGCATATCATTCTAACCGTTCGGAGTTTATAGCCATCTACGGTCGCCGCCGAGTTGGCAAGACATTCCTTGTACGGCAGTTGTTTACTGATAAATTCGCCTTTACATATTCCGGGATGCCGAATGTCTCAACTAAGATTCAGTTACATAATTTCTACAAAGAATTACAGGCACAGGGATATAATAGTCAGTTTGCTCCAAAAAATTGGACGGATGCGTTTTTTATGTTAAGAGAACTTGTAACATCTAAACCGGAAGGTAAGAAAGTCATATTTCTAGACGAATTACCTTGGATGGACGGTCGTCAGTCAAGTTTTCTTCCAGCATTTGAGAATTTTTGGAACGCGTGGGCTTCCGCTCGAAACGATATTCTTCTAATAATATGTGGTTCTGCGACATCATGGATTGTGAAGAAAATTCTCCATAACAGGGGTGGACTGCATAATAGACTCACGAATCAAATTTGTCTTCAGCCTTTTAATCTGAAAGAGTGCGAGGATTATGTAAAAGAAATGGATTTACCATTAGACCGCCAACAGGTAATTGAGGGATATATGGTCTTTGGGGGTATTCCATTTTATTGGTCGCTTTTTGAAAAAAATAAGAGTCTTACACAAAATATTGACACCTTATTCTTTGGAAGAAACGCAAAGCTGAAAGATGAATTTCAGGAACTCTATAGGTCTTTGTTTGCCAAACCGGAAGTATATGTTGATATAATAAAGGCTCTCGGAACTAAGAAAGTTGGCATGACAAGAGACGAAATCATAAGTTCAGCAAAACTTGACAGCGGGGGAAAATTGACAGGTTATCTTGAAGATCTGGAAAGCTGTGGATTCATCCGCCGTTATCAAGCTATTGGCTCTAAGACAAAGAATGCTCTATATCAGTTAGTCGATAATTTCACATTATTTTATTTCCGTTTTATGGATGGAAAGAATGTCACGGACACCAATTACTGGTCTAAGATACAGACTGCCCCAATATATCACAGCTGGAGCGGCCTCGCGTTTGAGAGGGTCTGTCTCTTGCACTCCGAACAGATAAAAAAGGCTCTTGGAATAAGCGGCGTAATCACTAACGAATACTCATGGCG
>DAWBVG010000477.1:0-5416 GCA_052279865.1 Muribaculaceae bacterium | reverse complement strand
AATCATCGCAGAACAATGCTCGTTTTCCCTCAAGCATGGCATGATTGGGCACGAGTTTCATTTTTGCAACAAGATCACGCATCGACTGGTTTGCCGGAGTGAATGAACGCGGCCATGTAGGAGTATATTTTGAGATGCATCGACGATAGGGCACGCCATGTCCTGAAGCATAACCCAACGCCATTCCGACTCCGGAATCAGGAATGCCACATGCGCAATCCACATCCGTTTTATCTGTCTTGCCCATCGCCTCTCCGGAAGCAAAACGGGTTTCCTCAACGTTTACGCCTTCATAGCATGAAGTCGGGAATCCATAATACACCCAAAGGAAACTGCATATTTGCATCTCTTCGAGAGGCGCACTCAACTGACGCACACCTTCGGCAGTAAATTCCACGATCTCTCCGGGTCCGAGGTCGCGCATTATCTTATATCCCAGATTCGGGAAAGCTGTGGTTTCGGAAGTAGCGGCTATTGCCCCCTCTTTATCTCCAAGAATGATGGGGGTGCGTCCGAGTTTGTCGCGCGCGGCAATTATTCCATGTTCCGTGAGGATCAGCATCGAACATGACCCCTTGACCTTGGCATATACATTGCGGATGCCTTCAACGAAATCTTTACCTTGATTGATCAGCAATGCCACAAGCTCTGTCTGGTTTGTTTTTCCGGAACTGAGCTCTCCGAAATGCACTCCGGCATCAAGCAATTCTTTTTCCAATTCATCAAGATTGGTGATATATGCCACCGTTACGATTGCGAATTTCCCGAGATGGGAGTTAATGATGATTGGCTGGGGGTCATTGTCACTGATGATTCCGATTCCATCGTTTCCTTGAAACTTCTCAAGTTCGGCTTCGAACTTGGTGCGGAAATAAGTGCGCTCGAGACTATGGATTGAGCGGCAAAAGCGCTTCTCGGTGCTGTCGTAGGTAGCCATACCCGCACGACGAGTGCCGAGGTGTGAGTTGTAGTCAACTCCGTAGAAAAGATCGGTTCGGCAAGGTACTTTGCTTGCTACTCCGAAAAATCCTCCCATGATGTAGAAACTTTTTGAA
Organism: Muribaculaceae bacterium; assembly: GCA_052279865.1. Taxonomy (GTDB): domain Bacteria; phylum Bacteroidota; class Bacteroidia; order Bacteroidales; family Muribaculaceae; genus Lepagella. The sequence goes on along the minus strand of DAWBVG010000477.1, from coordinate 4,361 downwards.
TTTTAAGCCGCAAAATTACAAAAAATCTTCCTTTGTAACAATACAAATCTTTCGTAAAACGAATTAATTTTTTCGATAGTAACATTTTTCCGTTCTAATTCGTTATAAAGTAAGTAAGTGAGAAAAATTAATGTACATATAAAATACAGTTGTTTTTGAGATGTTTTTGCCGCGTAATGATGGAGCATATAGGCATATGCGACTGAATTACAAGGTGAAAACAGCCAAAAAGAACAAGTTTTATAGTGTAAGATTTCATTACTTTCATATATCGGTTAGTTTTTCTTACTTACTTATAGATATAATATAGATTCCACAAATGGACGAAAAAGAATTTTTCGATCACCTCGCTCCCACCTGGGACGACAATGAGGTTCTCTCTACACCTGATAAAGTAAGATTCGTGCTCGGTTACATTGATCTGAAACCGGGACTAAGTGTTCTTGACCTCGGCACCGGCACCGGCGTGCTTCTTCCCTATATTGCTGAAAAAATAGGAGGGACTGGCTCAATTACGGCGGTAGATTATTCCACAGGCATGCTGAGCCGTGCCCGCGAAAAGTTTTCAGGACTGATTCCCACACCTGAATTCCTGAATCTTGATCTTGAAAAAGACAACATACCCGGAGAGTATGACCGCATTATCCTTTATTGCGTTTATCCGCATCTGCATGAACCTTTCGAGACTCTTAAATGGCTCCGCTCCGTCTGTCTTAAAGATAACGGAATCATTACGGTAGCTTTCCCGACCGGACCGGATTTCATAAACAATGTGCACCGCGAAAAACATTCGGAAAGCGACATTCTCCCTCCTGCCGAAAAGCTGGCTGAGCAAATGCGTCTTTACGATTTTGATGCAAGGGTGGCGCATGCCGACAACGACAGCTATATAATCAATATCTATAAATGATAAGACATATTTAAATGACATGACAACTTTACAACGTATTCTGGCGTTTGTTGTCTGCTTGCTGATGATGACCGGAGCAGCCATCAACACCAATAAATCTATCTTGGGAAACGATCTGACAAAAACTATAGAGAAGACTGATTCCACAACATCCAAGGCTGAAATATACCACCTCGATGAAGCGGGAAATTCAGTAATTGAGACGTCTTCACTGACCGACATAACCGGATATTCCGGTAAAACGCCGCTGAAGATTACAATCTCAAAAGATGGCGTGATTGAGAATATTGAGGCTTTGCCTAATACCGAGACACCGGGATTTTTCAAACGTGCCTCCGCATTGCTCGACGACTGGAAGGGGAAGAGCGTAAATGACGCGCTAACTATGGAGGTTGATGCCGTGAGCGGCGCCACAATGTCTTCCGGAGCTATAAAGGAGAACATGCGTCAGGGGCTGCAGTTCTATCTCGATGAAATCGGATCAAAAAGTGTGATCGAAGAGAATTCAGGCAGTATGCCTCTGCGCTTCTGGTTCGCGCTTGCCGTGACCCTTGCTGCGTGTGTCCTTCCTCTTTTCATCAAAAACAAGACATATCATTTGGTGCAGATGTGCCTCAATGTAGCAGTGCTTGGATTCTGGTGTGGGGAGTTCATATCCTATGGTCATCTTGTCAACTACCTCTCCTCTGGCATTGGAATATGGAAGGGGATAATACCTATCCTCATGATGATTGCCGCTTTCGTTTATCCTGTGTTTGGCAAGCGTCAGCATTATTGCTCACACATCTGCCCTCTCGGCTCTCTCCAGCAGCTTGCCGGAATGTGCAGCACGCACAAGATCACCATGTCTCACAAGCTCACCCACGCTCTTGAATGGTTCCGCAGAATATTGTGGGCAGTGCTTATGTTCTGCCTGTGGATACCGGTGATGACGGAATGGATGGATTACGAACTTTTCTCAGCATTCCTCGTGGAATCAGCCTCCACTCTCATTCTGATTTGCGGAGCCGCAGTGGCAATCCTCTCAATATTCATTCCGCGACCTTACTGTCGCTTCATTTGCCCTACCGGCACGCTGATGAAAATACAGGAAAACATGTTTACCGATCACAAATTCTAAACAAACAGACATATGAAAATTCAGACACTTATTATAGTCCTTCTCGCACTCGGACTCGTTTTCGTATCTTATAAATGGGCAACCGCGTCAGGAACCTCAGATAAGGAAGAAAACACAGGAAGCAATGTCGCGCTGGAGAATATCATGACGCGCACAAGTGTAAGATCCTACACTTCCGACACAATCAGCAGCAACGACATCGAAACGCTACTTAAGGCGGCAATGGCAGCCCCGACGGCTGGAAACAAACAGCCCTGGCGCTATGTTGTGGTGCAGAACCGCGCTACTCTCGACAGCATCGGTGCGAATTTCGGTTCAATGAAGATGGCAACTCTGGCGCCCCTTGCTATCCTTGTATGCGGCGATGTGGATGCAACTTTTCCCGGTGATGGCAGGGATTACTGGATTGAGGATACTTCTGCAGCTATGGAGAATCTTCTCCTCGCAGCGCATTCGATAGGTCTGGGAGCTGTATGGTGCGGCATTTATCCTATGCCGGATCGTGTGGCAGCATTCTCTGAGATGTTCTCACTCCCGGAAAACATCAAACCTATGGGCATAGCGATGATCGGGCATCCCGATGGCTACCACACACCAAAAGACAAATGGAATCCAGATTACGTTAAATACGAATCCTGGAAATAAGAGCGAATTCTCACGAAGATATAATTCAAAGATATAATTTATGAAGCGGCAGCGATTCTCGTTGTCGCTTTTTTTGCAGCTATCTTCGAAACAAGAATGCTCGCCTCATAAAGCAACTGCATCGGAATGGAAACAAGCATCAGCGTAAAAACATCCGACGTTGGAGTGATTATTGCAGCAGCAATAAGTATCACCACTATGGCGTGACGCCTGTAGGTGCTCAAGAATGAATGCGTGAGCAAACCGGCTTTAGTGAGCAGCCATGCGAGCACAGGCATCTCGCACACGATCCCCATGCAGAGACACAGCATCACGAGCGTGCTCATGTATGATTCAAGAGAAATCATGTTCACCACGTCGCCTGCCACCTGATATGTCCCCAGAAATCTGAATGTCATGGGAAATATTATGAAATAGCTCAACGCCGTACCAAGCAAAAACATAAGGTAACCTCCTGTAACGATTCCGGTTGCGTATTTCCGCTCCCTATCGTAGAGAGCCGGCGATACGAATAGAAACATCTGATATAGAATGTATGGTGACGCGGCGAGGAAACCGACACAGAAAGCTGTCTTCATATGAATGATAAACTGCTGAGCCAATCCGGTATTTATCAGGTTCACGTCGAAATTGGTATCATACGGCATACCAAATTCGGCACACAGATCGGCAATCATTCTGTATGTCACAAAATCCGGATACTTGGGAGCAAGAACAAACGCAAACAATTGCTCTTTGAATATAAAAGCGATTATCGCGCACACTGCTGTCACGGCGAGACTCTTAAGAATCACGCCGCGCAACACGTCAAGATGCTCCCAGAAACTCTGTTTCCCGTCGCTCTTCCCCATTTATTCCTTATCTACATCCTTTATCTCTTTCTCAACGTCATTCATCCCCTCTTTGAAGGAGCGGACACCTTTCCCGAGTCCCTTCATCAGTTCCGGAATTTTCTTTCCTCCGAACAAAAGAAGAATAACGAGCACAATCACGAGCACCTCGGGCATGCCGAGACCTCCTATAAATAAAAGTGTTTCCATATCAGTCTCAATACTTTTTACTTCTTACTTCTAACTTCTCACTTCTAACTTCTTACTTCTCACTAAATCTGCTGTTTGAGTTTTTCCACAACTCCGTCGATGCGGTGAAGCTCTCCGGGGATGTCGATCGACTGCGGACAATGTGGCGCACACTGACCGCATCCGATGCAATGACTTGCCTGACGCAATTTAGGAACGCTCCTGTCGTAGCCTATCAGGAATGCCCTTCTCGCCTCACGATAATTCTCACTCTGCGTAGATGCCGGTACATTCCCTTCATTTATGCATTTATTGTAATGAAGCAGGATGGAGGGAATATCTATTCCGTAAGGACAAGGCATGCAATATTTGCAATCGTTGCAGGGAACGGTGGGATATTGCATCATCAGGTCAGCTGTTTCGTAAAGGAATGCATTGTCATCATCCGTCAATGGTTTTAACGGACAGAAGGAGCGCAGATTGTCTTCAAGATGCTCTTTATATGTCATTCCGCTCAACACTGTCAGCACGTCAGGATGTGATCCGGCATATCTGAAAGCCCACGATGCCACACTCCTCTCGGGTTCCCGCTGCTTGAGACGCGCCACAATATGGTCGGGCACATTTGAGAGTCGACCACCCAATAGCGGCTCCATGATTATCGCCG
>DAWBVG010000476.1:0-2320 GCA_052279865.1 Muribaculaceae bacterium | reverse complement strand
GCTCTAACCAACTGAGCTATCCCGCCGTCATGCTTTCGGGAAATTGTCATTTCCGTTTTGCGAGTGCAAAGGTATATATATTTTTTGACATGACAAAGATTTCCTCAAAAATTTTCACTAATTTTGAAAGAAATTTTCACACTCATTAAAGATGATAAGAATCCAATATATATTATTTTTGGTGTTATCTCTATGTTTTACAGTTGGTTGCCATACCGGAATAGAGAGCACCAAGACAATAACACTTTCTAAAAGCGAACGCAGGCAATTAGAGGCATCTCCTGAAGAAAAATTTATGGAGGGAGTCAAAGCCCCCATGCTTTCTGAATGGAAAGAGGGGAAGAAATTTCTTGTGTCGGATAATCGGGCAGCCTTGGTTTTTGATCCTTATTCAGTGGCTGATGCCAGGGAGGAACTTGGGGGTAAGATCATAGAATATGCCGGTGTGACGTTGAAAACAACGCCGGGTGGGGCAGACGAGGCTGTTATTGTTTTCAAGAACGGTTCCGGCTCTCTGCAATATTCTACAGGGAAGAATCCCAGTGATGCCGCAACATCCATTTCGAGTATGGATGTGCCCATGCTCATAGATCTGGAGCTTGTGGATAAAGTTAAGGACCTGCTGGTGGGAAGAAAGGTCTGGACCCGTTCGCAATTGTGGTATGACAGAAATGAGAATAAGATCGACGGGCGAAAGTTTGTGCCGGTCGAGATTGTGGATGTTAATCCAGGAACAATGGTTTTTCCTCTTAAAGTCTATATTACAGATGAAAACGGGAACCCTGCGATGTTGTATATGAATGCCGGAACTACCGGTATTGAAAGCCGCACATTCCAGAATATTTTCAGCTTGACAGATCCCAAGGATCGTTATCCTTCGATACATGAGGATGTTTGGGAGCTGATTCAAAGGGGACAAGTTCGGCTCGGCATGACAAAAGAGGAATGTAAACTTGCTTTGGGCAATCCCTCGGATGTAAATTCCGGGCATGACTGGAATTCCACGATAGATTTCTGGCAATATCCCAATGGCTCATATCTCCGTTTTCAGGATGGTCTACTTGTTGCATTTAGAAATTAATGTTAGTACATAGATTCTTTCCAATACACTTATGATTGATATAATAGAGAATAAAGACATAACCTCTCTCACAACTTTTGGTATTCCCGTGAAGGCAAGATATTTTGCCGAGTATTCATCGGAACGCGAACTGCTGGCTATTTCCCGCCGGGAGGAGTTCCTGAATAATGAGGTGCTTCATATCGGAGGTGGGAGCAATCTTCTTTTCCTTAACGATTTCGATGGACTTGTTTTGCATTCGACGATAAAAGGAATAAAGGAATACCGAAAAGATGACGATACAGTTTATGCCATTGCCGGAGCGGGTGAAAAGTGGACAGATTTTGTGGAATGGTGTCTTGCAAGAAATCTTGCAGGAGTAGAGAATCTTGCCCATATACCCGGGGAGGTAGGAGCATCTGCCATCCAGAATGTGGGTGCTTACGGTGTTGAGGCAAAGGATGTGATCCACACGGTGGAATGCTTTGATACACTTTCGCGTAAGACGGTGATTTTTTCGAATGAGGAATGTGAATTCGGTTATCGCGACAGTCTTTTCAAACATGATGATGTAAGAGGTCGCTATTATGTTTTGCGAGTGTCTTTCAAACTCAATCCTGATGGAAAGGCATGTCATCTCGATTATGGACCATTGCGTTCTTTGGAGGAAAGATTAGGTAGGGAGCCGTCTATAAGGGAGGTAGCAGAGGAAGTGACCGAAGTCAGGAAAAATAAGCTTCCTGAACCCGATGAAACCGGAAGTGCAGGCAGTTTCTTCAAAAATCCGGTTGTCTCCACTCATTTTTATGAAAAAATGAAAGAGGAATACCCTGACATGCCCGGATATCCGGCAGGAGAGGGGTTGACGAAACTATCAGCTGCGTGGTTGATAGATCATGCAGGAATGAAAGGATATAGAATCGGAGGAGCAGAGGTATATAAGAAGCAACCTTTGGTTATTGTGAATACGGGGAATGCAACGGCTGCTGATGTCAGACGTCTCGCGGATGAGGTCATTTTAAGAGTCCGTTCAAACTTCTATGTAACGCTAAAGCCGGAGGTGAATTTTATTGACACCTCCATTACTGTGACTGTTCTTGGTAGTGGCACATCTAAAGGAGTGCCCGAGATTGGATGCGTGTGCAGGGTTTGCAGTTCAGAGGATCCTCATGATAAGAGATTAAGGGCATCTGTTCTTGTCGAAACAAGAGGACTGAGGTTGCTGATTGATCCTTCTCCTGATTTGCGAGAGCAGGCATT
>DAWBVG010000475.1:0-5021 GCA_052279865.1 Muribaculaceae bacterium | reverse complement strand
AAAAAGGGGCGACACTTAAGTGTCGCCCCTTTTTACATAGCCGTATAATTATTTTTTTAAACATAATTATAGATACAATTAGGAATTATAATAAAAAAAATAGTTAACTTTGCATATTGAAATTTAAAGAAATTGCTACTCTCCATTAAGATAAAATAAAATGGGACTTTTTTCATTTACACAAGAAATAGCAATGGATTTGGGTACAGCCAACTCCATTATCATTCATAATGACAAGATTGTTGTGGATGAGCCAAGTGTGGTTGCGATAGAAAACAAGACAGACAAGCTTATCGCCGTTGGAACTCCGGCTCATATGATGGAAGGACGCGAGTCTCCCGGCATCCGCACCATTCGTCCTCTCCGCGACGGCGTAATTGCAGACTTTAATGCAGCTGAGCAGATGATCCGAGGCATGGTCAAGATGGTTGGATCAAAACGCAGATGGTTTTCACCATCCCTCCGTATGGTCGTATGTATCCCGTCAGGCTCAACAGAAGTCGAAATCCGCGCCGTCAGAGATTCGAGCGAACACGCCGGCGGCCGTGACGTATATATGATCTACGAGCCAATGGCGGCAGCCCTTGGAATTGGACTAGATGTTGAAGCGCCAGAAGGCAACATGATTGTTGACATAGGCGGTGGCAGCACTGAAATTGCGGTCATCTCTCTTGGCGGTATTGTCAGCAACAAGAGCATACGTATTGCCGGTAATGACCTCACCGCCGATATCCAGGAACACATGGGTCGTGTGCATAATCTTAAAGTCGGAACAAACATGGCGGAACAAATAAAGATCAATGTCGGTTCTGCCCTCCCGACACTTGAGAATCCGCCGGAACCCTTTATCGTTACCGGACCTAATCGCATGACATCGCTTCCGATGGAAGTTCCCGTGACACACGAAGAGATTTCACATTGCATTGAGAAATCAATCATGAAGATGGAAGCCGCAATTCTCGCAGCTCTTGAACAAACTCCTCCGGAACTTTATGCCGATATTGTTAAGAACGGTATATATCTTGCCGGCGGCGGTGCATTGCTCCGAGGTCTTGCTAAAAGATTCACTGATAAAATTCGTATTGAATTTAAAGTGGCGGAAGATCCGTTACATGCTGTGGCAAAAGGCACAGGTGTAGCATTGAAGAATATCAACCGCTTCTCTTTCCTTATCCGATAAGGACCTTATTCCATACATAGTGCATCTTTCTGATGAATGCGTAATCTTCTGAATTTCATAATACGCTATTCCACATGGTTTGTTTTTACTTTCTATGTGTTGATAAGCGTAACGCTCCTTGTGCTGGGGAACAGATACCGCCAATCGGTATATCTGACCTCAGCCAATGTCATATCGGGAGGATTATATAACGGCGCATCGCAGGTAACAGGATATTTTCATCTACGGTCGATCAATGAAAGTCTCCAGGCAAGCAACGCCCAACTTCAGAATCAGGTGCTGAATCTGAAAAATGAGCTGGCACAATATAAAGTGCTCTTATCAGATACGTTGCCCCCGCTCCCCTCTCGCGATCGATATGATTATATTGCAGCTGCCGTAATCAACAACAACACGCGCCACCCCAAAAACTTCTTCACTATTGACAGAGGTAGCTTTGATGGTGTTGAACGCGGCATGGGTGTTGTTGACCAGAATGGTGTTGTAGGAATAGTAAACGTAACCGGACCGCATATGGCAAGGGTAATATCTTTGCTAAATGAGACACAACATTTCTCCGTGAAGCTAAAAGACACCTCGTTTGTTGGCTCTCTAAACTGGAAAGGTGAAGATGCGTCAATTGCATACGTTGAGGAGATTCCGAGGCATGTTGAATATCACATAGGCGACACAATCGTCACAAGCGGTTACTCAACCACATTTCCTGAAGGCATCCCCGTCGGAACGGTTCTCAATAGAGTGAGAAGTCATGATGACAGTTTTTTCACATTCAAAATAAAACTGATGCCAGACTTCCGGTCGCTCAGCACCGTGCGGGTGATTAAAGATATCTATAAAGAGGAAATTGATTCCCTTTCTAATTTTGATGTCTTAAAAAAAGAATAGAATGGGCAAAAACATACTCCAGAACATATTGATTCTTGCCTGTCTTATTATTGTTCAGGTTTTGATATGCAACCATATAATGCTTTTTAATGTGGCGATGATATTCGTATTCATATACGTCATCATAAACCTGCCGATGGATCTAAACACGGGATGGTTATTAACATGGGCATTTGTGGGAGGATTGATTGTCGACATATTTTCAGACACGCCAGGAGTCAATTCTCTTGCGTGCACGCTGCTCGCAATAATCAAACGACCAGCCTTCTATGCATACATCCCGAAGGATGACCGCACAAAAAACATCGAGCCGTCTCTTGCCAGTCTTGGATTCAGCGTGTATGGAAAATATCTTTTCACAATGGTTGCGGCATATTGTGTACTTGTCTTCACAATCGAATATTTCAGCTTCGCTGATGTAAAAGAGATTGTAATAATGAGTGCGGCAAGTGCAGTGTCAACATTCCTGATTTTACTTGGTATAGACAGTATTATTAAGACCCCTTCCCTCAAGTGAGAAAAGATTATAATTTAGAAAAAAGAAAATATGTTATAGGCGGTTTCATCTGCGTTATCGTTCTCATATATCTGATTCGTCTGTTTTCGCTGCAGGTCGGTGATGATAAATATAAAGAGAGTGCGGAAAGCAACGCTTTCCTTAAACGGGTGATCTATCCTGCCCGCGGACTTATGTATGATCGCAATGGACAACTTGTGGTGTTCAACAAGCCGGCATATGACGTAATGATAATCCCCAAAGATGTCAAAGAGTTTGATACAATTGCCCTTTGCTCGGCTCTTGATATCACAAAGGCTGATCTTCTGCTGAAATGGGAGGAAATGAAGAATCCCCGCAAGAATCCCGGATATTCAGCGTATACCCCCCAGAAACTTATCTCGCATCTCTCGCAGGAAGATTATGGTAAACTACAGGAAAAACTATATCTTTTCCCCGGTTTCTTTATCCAAAAACGAACTGTGAGGGAATATGCATTCCCTTCGGCAGCCAACATCTTAGGCAATATCCGTGAAGTATCCGCAACGGATATCGAGAACGACAGATATTACAGACGCGGGGACTATACCGGAGATTTAGGAGTAGAAAAGAGTTATGAGAAGGCTTTGCGTGGCGAAAAGGGCATGGAGATTCTCATGAAAGACGCCTACGGACGCATCAAAGGTAAATATGAGGATGGCATCCATGATGTTTCACCGAAGTCGGGACATAATCTTACCCTTTCCATAGATATTGACCTTCAGCAATATGGAGAGAAATTGATGAATGGCAAAATCGGAGCGATCGTAGCAATAGAACCATCCACAGGTGAAATTCTCGCTCTTGTTTCATCTCCCACATACGATCCGTCACTCCTTGTCGGAAGAGAAAGAGGAAAAAATTACGCTGCGCTTGTAAAGGATCATTACAAACCGCTTTATGACCGGGCACTGCAAGGTGCTTATCCACCCGGATCAACATTCAAACCCACTCAGGGATTAATTTTCCTTCAGGAGGGTATCGTAAACCTCAGCACGATGTATCCCTGCTATCATGGATATGTCAATGGTTTACGCGTTGGTTGTCACGGTCATGCTTCTCCCATCTCTCTTAAACCGGCATTACAGACTTCCTGCAACGCATATTTTTGCTGGGGATTTAAAAACATGATTGACAAGCGCGGCACAAAACCCGCCGTTCAGTTTGAGAAATGGAAAAACTACCTTGTGGAGATGGGATATGGTTATAAATTAGGTGTTGATCTACCTTCTGAAAACCGTGGGTTTCTTCCAAATGCTGAATACTACAGCAAATCATTCCGAGGCAGAAACTGGAGTGGAAACTCAATTATATCAGTGTCTATCGGACAAGGGGAAGTTTTGGCAACCCCAATCCAGATCGCAAACTTATGTGCCACAATTGCCAATAGAGGATACTTCTATACACCTCACGTTGTAAAGGAAATCGCAGACAGTGTTATAGATCCTAAATACAAGGAGAGACATCGACCGCACATTAAAAAGAAATATTATGAAGATGTTGCGGAGGGTATGAGAATGGCAGTGCTTGGCGGCACATGCCGAGCTGCGAATTTACCGGGAATTGAAGTGTGCGGTAAAACAGGAACGGCTCAGAATCCACATGGAAAGGACCATTCAGCATTCATAGGATTTGCTCCATATCACAATCCTAAGATTGCAATAGCGGTTTACGTTGAGAACGCCGGTTTCGGAGCTGCCTATGGAGTTCCTATCGGAAGCCTCATGATTGAGAAATATCTTAATGGCGAGATTTCGCCTGCCCGTAAAGGCATCGAAGAACGAATGATGACATCTAACACAATAATATCAAGTGGAGTCAAGAAACATTGATGCGGGCACCTCTGTGTTCCGTTCGCTCGATTGGGTTACTATTGTATTGTATCTCCTGTTGGTTACAATGGGGGCAGTCAGTATTTATGCCGCAAGCTATGATTTTGACAATGCTTCGCTATTTGATCTTAATGAATTTTCCGGCAAACAGATATTATGGATAGGTCTGTCACTCATTGTAGGAGTCGCAATACTCATTCTCGATTATCGCATTTATAAAACATATGCATATCCAATTTATGGAATTGTCGCATTAATATTGCTTCTAACTATCTTCATAGCGCCAAATATCAAGGGTTCCCACTCTTGGCTGGTATTTGGACCCGTGAGTCTTCAACCGGCTGAATTCGGTAAATTTGCCACGGCACTTGCCCTCGCGAAATTGTTTGATTCGTATAATTTCAGTCTGAATGCAAAGATCAGTAATTATTTCCGAGCTCTTATAATCATCTTCATACCTATAATACTGATACTTCTCCAGCGTGAAACGGGAAGTGCTTTGGTATATATATCCTTCATCTTTGTGCTTTATCGAGAAGGAATGAGCGGATTGGTATTATTTTCTATACTATGCGCTATTACATTTTTT
>DAWBVG010000474.1:0-3321 GCA_052279865.1 Muribaculaceae bacterium | reverse complement strand
CCTCCGCAAACGCAATCCCCGCTCAATACGGTTCGCGACTCTTCTCCACAAGCCTGAGAGCTGCAAGACAGGATTCAAGCCGGATTATGTAGCGTTCACCATTCCGCCGAAGTTTATCATAGGCTACGGACTTGATCTCGATGGCAAGGTGAGGAATCTTCCCGACATTTATGTTATAAAAGAAGAAGCAGAAAATATTGATATAGAAAATAATATGAAAGACACAATGAATGTGGTGCTTTTTGGTGCTCCAGGTAGCGGCAAAGGCACTCAAAGCGCAAAACTCATCGACAAATATGGGCTTTATCATATCTCAACCGGAGAAGTGCTCCGCGATCATATCAAACGCGGCACTGAATTAGGTCAGATAGCAGACTCATACATTTCCAAGGGACAGCTTATTCCCGATGATCTCATGATCCGTATCCTTGACAACGTACTTGAAAAAGAGGCTGCAGGGAAGAAAGGGGTCGTATTCGACGGATTCCCCCGCACCATCCCGCAGGCTGAAGCCCTCAAGGAACTTCTGAAAAAACGCGGAACAGAACTTCACGCTGTTATCGGACTCGAAGTTCCCGAGGATGAACTGATGGAGCGTATGATCCGCCGCGGCAAGGAAACTGGTCGTGCCGACGACACTCCCGAAACCATAAAAAACCGTCTTAAGGTTTATCACGACCAGACACACCCTCTTCGCGAATATTACACCAAAGAGGGGAAATATCTTCCCATCAACGGTTCCGGCATTGTTGACGAAATCTTTAGTGACATCGTTGAAGGACTTAAGGAAATTAGGAATTAGGAATTATTTGAGACAGCGAATTAATTCCTAACTCCTCATTCCTAATCGAAAAAAATAATCCATAAGAAACTGCGTTAAATCAATATGAGATTTAACGCAGTTTCTTTATTCATCATATCGCTGTTGGCACTCGTTGCAGGTGGCTGCAAGACTCCGAAACTTTCTGACGCAAACGAGCAGATGGAACGTGGAGAATTCTTCAATGCCGCAAAAACCTATCGTGCTGTTTATAACAAACTTTCTCCGAAAAACGAACGGGAACTTAGAGGGGAAGTGGCATACAAACTCGCCACATGCTACCGTCGCCTTAGCCAGGCACCTCGCGCCTCTGCGGCTTATCAGAATGCTATCCGTTATGAATATCCCGATTCAATGGCATTCTATTATCTGGGTCGTTCGTTGCAGGCTGAAGGGAAATACTCTCCCGCCATTGATGCATACAGAACTTATCTTGAATGGCACCCCGACGATGCCCTCGCAAAAGAGGGAATACGCGGATGCCAGAGAGCAATCCGCGCTAAAAATGAACCCAAGAGTCGATATGTGGTGAAAAATGCAAAAATCTTCAACTCACAGCGCTCGGATTTCGCACCGATGTATCTCGACAAAACCCTCAATACTCTCTATTTCACCTCCTCTACAGAGAAAGCAACAGGCACAAACAAGTCTGAGATAACAGGCACAAAGAAGTCTGACATCTTTTTCTCCACAAAAAATGAACGCGGCGAGTGGCAACGACCGGAACCTGCCGCCGGCGAACTCAACACCGATGCTGATGAAGGAATCGTCAGTTTCTCGCCCGACGGACAGACAATGTATCTCACCGTTGCAAGACGCTCATTGAATTCCGACACATCGGTAGAAATCTATACCTCGCGCCGCTCTGATGCAACGTGGAGCGCTCCGCAGAAATACGAGATAACAGCCGACACACTCTCGGCATATGGACATCCTGCTGTTTCGCCCGACGGCACATATCTCTATTTCTGCTCCGATATGCCGGGAGGTTTCGGAGGGAAGGATATATGGCGTATTAACCTCAAATCACCCACAGGTTCTCTTGAAAATCTTGGCGAACAGATCAACACTTCAGGCGATGAAATGTTTCCTTATGTCCGCACTGATTCCCTACTCTATTTCTCTTCCGACGGTCACCCCGGATTCGGAGGACTCGACCTCTTCCGCGCCAAGCTAAACAGCACCGGTCAGCGCTGGAGCGTGGAGAATATGGGAGTGCCGATGAACAGTAGCGGCGACGACTTCGGCATTACATTTGGTGAGGGAGAATCCGGTTTCTTCAGTTCAAACCGTCGAGACGCACGCGGGTTCGACAGTATTTACAGTTTTGAACTACCGGAGATAAAAGTAACAATATCCGGTTACGTCCTTGACAAGGATGAGGAACCGGTTCCGAATGCCATCATACGCATCGTAGGCGACGACGGCTCCAATCAGAAGGAGATTGCCCGCGATGACGGTTCTTTCCGTTTCAAACTCGAACGAGGCGTGAAATATGTTATGAAAGCCGGGGCAAAAGGATATCTTAACGTAAAACAGGAATTCACATCAGGCATGGAGGAGGAGAATGCCGATTATGGCGTGGACTTCATACTTGCAGCCATCAATAAACCGCAGGTTGTGGAAAACATATTCTATGACTTCGACAAGGCTACCCTGCGCCCTGAATCCAAGACGGCACTCGATGAGATGGTAACCATTCTCAATGAGAATCCCAATGTCACGATAGAGATGGGGGCTCATACCGACCGCAAAGGTTCCGATGAATACAACATCGAGCTTTCCAACCGTCGCGCCAAGAGCGTTGTGGATTATCTGATAGCCGCAGGCATCGACCCGAAACGCCTATCGTGGAAAGGTTATGGGGAATCCACGCCTAAACGTGTCACAAAGCGCATCAACCGTGAATATCCGCAGTTTCCTGAAGACACGGTGCTCGACGAAGCTTTCATCGAAACCCTCTCCCCAGAAGACCAGGAGGCGGCAGACCAAATAAATCGCCGTACTGAATTCCAAGTCACATCCATAGATTACGAATATTATTAGCAGAGAGGTCTTAGGCTTTAGGCGAGACACCTGAATTTCATTAGCGGGGATTGCCCGCTGTTCAGTGTCACGAGTCTTACTCGCAATTAAAAGCAAAACCTACTCGAAAATCAAAATAAAGAAAAAATGGAAGAATTATATAAATTTCTGAAAGAACTGAAGAAGAACAATAACCGCGAGTGGTTTAATGCGAACAAAAGTCGCTATTTGGAAATCAAGAAAACCGTTGATGAGTTCACGCAGCAGCTTATCAACGCTTTGGCTACAATCGAACCGGATGCGGCTCGTCTGACTCCAGCCGAGTGCACATACCGCATCTATCGCGACACCCGTTTCTCTCCCGACAAAACACCATATAAAACACATATAGGCCTGTCTCTTATACACATCTCCGAGCCCACGAGCCACCAGAGCATCACGTAAGACGTCTACTGCATGAAAAAAAAAATGGAGGG
>DAWBVG010000473.1:0-8723 GCA_052279865.1 Muribaculaceae bacterium | reverse complement strand
TACAAGGACAACAACGAAGCTTTTGCTTCGCTTGAAACAATCGAGACAATATATCCTGCTGCCGACCGCACTCCCTATTTGGAGGCATACGGCAGATGGAAAAACTTTTTGGAGAAAGAGAGATAATCAATTAATAAACAAATAAATACAATAAAATGGCACAGAAAGAATATTTCCCCAACGTGGGTAAGATCAAGTTTGAAGGTACAGAATCATACAATCCGATGGCATTCCGCTATTATGACGCGGAACGCGTGGTTCTCGGCAAACCGATGAAAGAATGGCTCAAATTCGCCATGGCATGGTGGCACACACTTTGTGCCGAAGGTGGTGACCAGTTTGGCGGCGGCACGAAGAAATTCCCTTGGAACGAGGCTCCCGACACGATGACAGCTGCCAAGCAGCGTGCCGATGCCGGTTTTGAGATCATGCAGAAACTCGGGGTTGAATATTTCTGTTTTCATGATGTTGACCTCATCGGTGAACTCGGTGAAGATATCGCCGACTATGAGAACCGCATGAAGGAAATCACTGCATACCTCAAAGAAAAAATGGAAGAGACCGGCATCAAGAACCTTTGGGGCACAGCCAACGTATTCGGACATGCCCGCTATATGAACGGGGCTGCCACGAATCCGGATTTTGATGTTGTGGCACGCGCCTGCGTTCAGATCAAGAATGCCATTGACGCAACCATCGCCCTTGGCGGTCAGAACTATGTGTTTTGGGGTGGCAGAGAGGGATACATGAGCCTTCTCAACACCGACCAGAAACGTGAAAAAGAACATCTCGCCACTATGCTCACCATGGCGCGTGACTATGCCCGCGCAAAAGGCTTTACCGGCACATTCCTTATCGAACCGAAACCGATGGAGCCTTCCAAACATCAGTATGACGTTGATACCGAAACAGTAATCGGTTTTCTGAAGGCACATGGTCTTGACAAGGACTTCAAAGTTAATATTGAGGTGAACCATGCTACACTCGCCGGTCACACATTCGAGCATGAGCTGGCTGTGGCTGTCGACAACAACATGCTTGGCAGTATCGACGCCAACCGTGGCGACTATCAGAACGGCTGGGATACCGACCAGTTCCCGATCGACAACTATGAGCTTACCCAGGCGATGATGCAGATCATCCGCAATGGCGGACTCGGCAATGGCGGCACTAACTTCGATGCGAAGACCCGTCGCAATTCTACCGATCTTGAAGACATCTTCATCGCCCATATCGCCAGCATGGACGCCATGGCACGCGCACTTCTCAGCGCAGCCGACGTGCTCGAAAAATCCCCCTATAAGAAAATGCTTGCCGACCGCTACGCAAGCTTCGATTCAGGCAAAGGAAAAGAATTCGAAGAAGGTGCGCTGTCGCTGGAAGACGTAGTGGCATACGCCAAGACGCAGCCCGAATGCGCACAGACCTCCGGCAAGCAAGAGCTCTATGAGGCGATAGTAAACATGTACGCCTAAACCGCATTAACGAACACGGGTCGCATGGAGACATAGTGTTGCCTCCATGCGACTATTTCTTACTTCCTTAAGATCATGAAAACTAATCAAAACGGTAATCGGCTGTATTTGTTTTCTATTGTCCTTGTAGCTGTTCTCGGTGGTCTACTTTTCGGTTACGATACAGCTGTAATATCAGGCGCGGAAAAGGGACTTCAGGCGTTCTTCCTCGGGGCAAAAGATTTTGTATATTCCGATACGATACATGGAATAACCTCTTCGAGCGCACTCCTCGGGTGCATTATCGGTTCGGCACTTTCGGGATTATGCGCGTCCAGGCTGGGACGTAAGAAGACACTCTTTGTTGCCGGGATATTGTTTTTCTTGTCGGCTGTCGGCTCCTACTATCCGGAGTTTATGTTTTACGACTATGGTGTGCCGACATTCAGTCTGCTGATGGCTTTCAATGTCTACCGGGTGATCGGAGGCATAGGAGTTGGTCTGGCATCGGCGATTTGCCCGATGTATATCGCAGAGGTGGCGCCAAGCAATCTACGTGGAACACTTGTGTCGTGGAACCAGTTTGCGATAATATTCGGTCAGTTGGTGGTCTATTTTGTCAACTTCCTGATTTTGGGTGAGCATACGCAACCTGTCATCGAAAAGATGGGGGAGGCTCTTTATATGGTAAATCCAGGTTCCGACCCGTGGACAATTTCCACGGGATGGCGCTATATGTTCGGTTCGGAAGCTATTGTGGCAGCCATATTTACAATCCTTGTGATGTTTGTGCCAGAGTCTCCACGTTATCTGGCTTTGGTAGGTAAGTATGATAAGGCACTGAAAATACTATGCCGCATCAATGGCGAGAAGCTAGGACATGAAGTGCTTGAGCAGATCAGGAACAGCGTGGATGTGAAATCCGAACGTCTTTTCTCATATGGATTTATGGTAATATTCGTAGGCGTCATGCTGTCGGTGTTCCAACAGGCTGTCGGCATCAATGCAGTTCTTTATTATGCTCCGCGCATATTCGAGTCGATGAATATGGGTAATCCTATGGTGCAGACGGTTATCATGGGTGTTGTCAATATCTCCTTCACACTGGTAGCGGTGTTCACTGTGGAAAAACTCGGACGAAAACCGCTGTTGATATGGGGATCAATAGGAATGGCGATAGGAGCTACAGGAGTGGCATTATCCAACGTGGTGGCGGTGGCACCGATTGTGCCGGTAGTATCGATAATGGTATATTCCGCCTCGTTCATGTTCTCATGGGGACCGATATGCTGGGTACTCATTTCAGAGATATTCCCCAACACAATCCGTTCGCAGGCAGTTGCCATTGCAGTAGCATTCCAATGGATCTTCAACTTCATCGTCTCATCCACATTCGTGCCAATGTACAACATGAGTCTCGGCAATATGGGCGACAGATTCGGACACTTCTTCGTTTATGCCCTCTACGGCGCGATTTGCGTGGCGGCAGCAGTCTTTGTCTACAAACTCGTACCCGAAACCAAAGGCAAAACCCTTGAGGACATGAGCCGTCTCTGGCGCCAAGGCTGATTTGTTACTGATTTGGCATAAAGACATGGGAAGGATTGAACCTATTCAATCCTTCCCATGTCTTTATGCCCTTTTTAGTTGCTTAACTCGCAAATTATGAGTATATTTGCACATATAATCACAAAGATATGCCTTTGACAAAAGATGAAATACGGTCGCTGTTGGGCGATATTGAGAATGAACGTGTAGAGCGTACATTATCCAACGACAACACTAAAAAGATGTCGGAGGCGATATGCTCGTTTGCCAATGATATTCGCAATACGAAGAAGCCAGGGTATTTTCTAATTGGCGCTGATGATGACGGCAACCTCGATGGACAAACTTTCACGGATGAACAGTTGCGTTCATACGCAGGACTCCGCAATTCCGGGACAATACTTCCGCCTCCGGCGATGATGGTATATAAGGAAACTTTTCCTGAAGGAGAGATTGCTGTCATCGAAGTTCAGCCAAGCGAGGATACTCCCGTCAGGTACAAGGGTGTGATCTGGATTAGAGTCGGTGCCAGAAAAGCTGAGGCGAATACAGAAGAAGAACGAATTTTGACAGAGAAAGGACAGATACATAGTTCTTCTTTCGATGGTCGTCCATGCCGTGAAGCCACGATTGAAGACATTGACGTGGAACTATTCAAGAAAGAGTATCTGCCAAAAGCTGTTTCACCCGCAACATTAGCTAAGGATAAGCGGGCGCCAATTCAGCAGATGGCATCATTGCGTCTGTTTGACACACGGTTTAATTGCCCTACATATGCCGGAATACTATTGCTGGGTTATGATCCTCAATATTTTATTCCCGGGGCATATATCCAATATGTGAAGTTTGCGGGGACTAACCGCGCAACAAAAGTATTGAAGGAAAATCGTTTAAAGGGCAATCTAATTATCTTGCTTAAAGAGTTGGAATATTTCATCAAGTATTCTATCGAGAACAAACGTCCGGAGTTTGTCAGTATACTCCGTGAAGAGCCTCGAATAAATTATCCATGGGAAGCAATACGCGAGCTTGCCATGAATGCCGTGATGCACCGTGCGTACAATGGAAATAATTCTCCGATAAAATTTTACGAATATAGCGACCGCATCGAGATTGACAATCCCGGCAATCTCTACGGCAAAGTCAACTTGGAAAACTTTCCCAACGAGACCGACTACCGTAATCCGAACATTGCCGAGATAATGCTCAATCTTGGTTATGTTAATTGTTTTGGTAGTGGTGTCAATACAGTTTCAACGCTTCTTGAAGAGAACAATAGCACTCCAGCAGAGTTTCGTCTCGGAGACTACACAACATTTAAGGTCGTAGTAAAGAACGCCGATGTCATAGAAAATGATAGCAATGTCATAGAAAAACAGCCTAATGTCATAGTAAATGTCATAGAAACTCCGACCGATGTCATAGAAAATGGCACCAATGTCATAGAAAAAACTCGAGGCGAAAAGATTCTTGAAATAATACGAAAAGATAAAAGAATCAGTGTTAAGCAGCTTGCAGCAAAACTGAGTGTTACAAGTCGTACAATATTTCGAGAGATTGACGAGTTAAAAGCGTCTGGAAAGTTGAAACGAGTAGGCAGTGACAGATCCGGCACATGGGAAGTCATTGAGTAAAGTTATAATTGAGAAGCCGCACTTATGGAGGATCCGAGAATATCAAAAGAATTGATAGAAGCTTTTCGTCCTATTGTAGAGATGAATAATGCACAGTTCAGGCAAGTTAAAACTATGCTTGCCGGTTTTATTGCTCTGAAAGAAAGAGATCTGAACTATATGGATGAGTATATGGATACTCTGTTCGATTTTATGGATCCGATGTCAGAGACCGAGATGCTCATGCGTCAATATTATGATTATATCGCAACCTTTGATCCTGAAGAAGCAAAGGAACGAATAGGCTATTTGGAAGATGATATGGGCTATATGACAAAAATCGTATATGCCGCTGGCTTAGTGGCTCAAAAGCTACACAAAGGACAGACTGACAAAGGCGGCAATGAGTATTTTGAATCACATCTTTTAAAAGTTGCAGATTTGGGATTTGATTGGAAAGAAAAGGTGGTAGGCTTTCTGCATGATGCTTCCGAGGACTGCAACGTGACCATAGAAGATGTAATAAATTTGCTCGATGAGGAAATATTGAGAGTTGTAGACAATCCTAAAGAGCATTGGTATGAGGAAGAATGGTGGGAGGATTGGATGGAAGACATAGATGTTTATCCCTGTGAAATAACACATGTCATAACCGATGAAGAGCGGGCAGAAATTAAGACGGCATTGTCGCTTCTCAATCATCATACCGCTCCATCAAGAGAAGAATACATCAACCGTATATCAGGAAATTTCCTCGCATTGAAAGTCAAGCTGAACGATTTAAAAAGCAATATGGATATTACCCGAATTCCCGAGCTGACCGAAAAAGATTTTGCCCGTCTTGAGCGATACAAGAAAGAGTATGATATTCTGCTTGAGGCATTACACAATAGCCTCAATGATGACTAATCAAGTGAAGTATGATTGATTTTAATTTGTTAACAATGGTTAATTAATAAAATATAGCCCTCTGATATTATGTGACTTATGCCTAAATTACGCCGATTTGGGTAAATATAGCCCTGATGGTTTGAGCATATTCTTATGAATGAAACTGCGTCTGATGAACTGAAAAGGTTTGCACCCGCACCGTCGATTCCCTCAAACACGAAGCCATCGCCTGTTGCCGGATATTTCCTTCTAAGAGATATGCAAAACTGTATGCACATAGCTGTAAATCAAAATAAAAGTGCTAACTTTGTGATATGAACGACTTGACAGTATCAAATATAGAGCGGCAGAACGTATTGAATAATCGTTATGCTCTCCAGACCATCCGAGAAAACTTGGATGTTAAAGGTCTGCGCTATTATGATGAACTGCTGTTTACTCCAAAGATGGTTGCAGATTTCTATGGCGTAGATGAACGAACGATTAAACGTTATATACAAGATTACGGAGACGAACTTCGTGCTAATGGATATTTTTTAAGTCAAGGTAAAGAGCTGAAAGATATTAAGATGCAAATTGGTAGTGACATAAATGTCCCTACCAAAACCACAATCATATCGTTCTTTACATTCCGGGCATTTCTGAACATAGGGATGCTTCTCACTGAAAGTGAGAAAGCCAAACAGCTCTGCACACGAATACTTGAAAATCAATAAAGATTTTTTTCCCAAGTCTTATTGAACGAGTTTTGAATGGTAAAGATTTCACTGAAGAGCAAAAAATTGCTCTTATTCATGCTATTGAAGACAGAAAAATTTGAAAACGTATCAACTTAATATAACATGAAGAAATGTGATTTACATATACACACTATTTCAACGCCCTCAGATAGGGCATTTACATTTAGCATGGATGCACTGAAAGAGTATGTGCACAATGTGGGTTTGGATGTAATAGCAATAACAAATCACAATATATTTAATTACAGTCAATACTCTCAAATTAGAGAAGAATTAACCAATGTAATTGTTTTACCAGGAATAGAAATTGATCTCGAGTCTGGACATATACTTGTAATCGGAAACAGAGATGAACAGTCCTTGTTTGCTTTTAATGCTAAATGTGAGGATATTAATAGATTAATACCAGATGCTAAAACTTATATAACTTATAGCCAATTTGTACAGATATTCAGCGACTTGAATGAATATTTGCTAATTCCTCACTATGATAAAAAGCCACATCTTCCCAAAGAAATTATCGAACGTTTTGGTAAACATATTCTTGCTGGAGAAGTAAGCAGTGTCAAAAAATTCATATATATGCAGAAAGATGCTAATGAAGTATTGACACCTCTTAGATTCAGTGACATGAGGGTATTTGAAGGCATGAAAGTAAGTTCTTGCAAGGCCGGATTTACATATATTGATGTTGAAGATGTTGATGTCAGCTCGTTGAGGTTATGTTTGATGGATAAAACTAAAAGCACCTTATCCAAAGAAAATGGCAATGAGTTATTCCAAATTTTCAATAATGGACAAATGCTTTCTACGGGTTTGAATATTATGTATGGCAAACGCTCATCCGGGAAAACCTATTTTTTAGATCGCGTTGCGGAAATTTTTGGTGACAGAGCGAAATATATTCGCCAATTTGAATTATTAGGTAGAAATTCGTGCTCCCAAGAACAATTTGAGTCTGATGAAAGAATACGCCAGGATAAATATGTGGAAGAATATTTTAAAGAATTCCAAGACGTAGTAAGTGATTTTTTGCAGTTGTCATCTCAAGATGTAGATGATGCGAATATCGTGGATTATATGAGAGCTGTTCATGCCGCAGCACAAGAAAGCGATATTAATGACGAATTTTCAAAAACAGCATTGTTTAATGCTTCATTGCTGCACGAAACATCGACTGATGAGTTGTCTAAGTTGTTGCGTTCAGTAAAAAAACTGATTGATACACAAATGTATCGAGCAATAATAGAACGTCATGTCTCATTAGATAGTTTAATATCATTATTTAAGGAGTTGTACAAATCTTATTCAAATAATATTGAGGATAATAGGCTAGTAGAAATTTCAAATTCTATTATTAAAGACATTAAAAGTGCTTTGCAATTGAAATCAGCAGCTCCTAGAATCCCAGATTTAGATTTGTATGGAATTTTATTGCGGGAGGAAAAGCGAAAACGTTTCATAGAAATTTCTAATAATATTAAGAGGCATAAGGTTATTCATGAAGATCGGGTAGGTCGATTTATTATTAAAATCGATTCCCGTCCATTTATTAATGCTAGTGACGTAAAAACTATATACAATAAGCAATGTTCTTTAACGGCGGCTTTTAGGCAATATGCCGACCCTGTGAAATATATTGCTGGATTAGTTAGTGCAGGTGTGGAGCTATCACAGATATATAAACTGTTTGCGTTCATTGAATATAAAATATTAAACTCGTCAGGCTTAGCGGTCTCTGGGGGGGAGCGTGCGGAATTTAATTTTATTCAAAAAATTAAAGATTCGTTACTTTGTGATATTCTCCTAATAGATGAACCAGAATCATCTTTTGATAATATTTTCCTAAAATCGGAAGTAAATTCTTTTATTAAAGAAATGGCAGATATTATGCCTGTGATAGTATCTACACATAATAGCACTATTGGGGGCTCCATAAAACCCGATTATGTTCTATACACTGAAAAAAGCATTACAGATGGAAACACTTCATTTGCTGTTTATAGTGGTGCTCCGACTGCAGTATACCTTCATGACATAAACGGAAATAAAAAAGAAAATTATATTACCACTCTAAATAGTTTAGAAGCTGGAGTTGAAGCTTATAATGAAAGGAAGAACATTTATGAAACACTTAAAAATCGAAAATAATAAGGGCTATTTTTTAAGAAATAGAACTTCTTGGGTATCTATCCTAGAAATGTGCGGTGATGACATAAAATCACTCGCAAAACAAGCTATTTATGATAATGAATTTAATATGGATGCATTATCTACTGATTTACTACCCAATCCTGCCCAAAACATTATTTATCAACGTGTGTATGATCAACTAATGAGTTTATATAACAGACGTGATACTTTTAAAGAGGAGTGCCGAAATATTTATCAAGACGCATACGATAAGTATTGTCAAGAATAAAAAACTTGGCGTTAGAGAACTATACCAAGATATATATCTGTCTCTTATACACATC
>DAWBVG010000472.1:0-4504 GCA_052279865.1 Muribaculaceae bacterium | reverse complement strand
GAACTTCTCCCTTTCCAAAACATGAGGGGCATGTTTCACTCGTTGTGATGTCGAGTGCCGGACGAACGCGCTGCCGTGTGATTTGCATCAACCCGAATTTACTCAAAGGTAAGATGTTATGACGCGCCCTATCGTTTGCCATAACCTCACGCATATGGTCATACAATGCCTGGCGGTGTTCCGGCTTGTTCATATCGATAAAATCGATCACTATAATACCGCCCATGTCGCGAAGTCGCAACTGACGTGCGATCTCATCTGCCGCCTTAAGGTTAACATCAAGTGCATTCGATTCCTGATCGGACGAAGCTTTGCTTCGATTGCCGGAGTTCACATCCACAACATGGAGCGCTTCCGTATGCTCGATGATGATGTATGCACCACTCTTGAATGATACTGTTTTGCCAAAACTGCTTTTAATTTGGCGTGTGATGTTGAAATGATCGAAAATAGGAGTATCGCGTGCATATAACTTTACGATATCCTTATTCTCCGGTGCTATCAACGACACATAATTCTGAATCTGAGTGAACGCCTCAGCTTCATTTACGTAAATATTCTCAAAATTCGGACTAAAGATATCCCGGATCACGCTGACCATGCGTGAATCTTCCTCATAAATCAATGCCGGAGACTGGCTCCGCTGCATTTTTGCAATTGAATCTTCCCAGCATTTCACCAAAGTGCGCATTTCATGGTTAAGTTCGGCAACACGCTTGTTTTCCGCCGATGTGCGCACAATTACGCTGAATCCTTTTGGTTTGATGCTGCTCATAAGCTGACGCAGCCTGATCTTCTCTTCTGTCGATTTGATTTTCTGTGAAATTGAAATCTTGTCGCCAAAAGGCATCAGCACCATGAATCTGCCGGTAAAAGATATTTCCGTCGTCAGTCGCGGACCTTTAGAAGAAATCGGTTCTTTGGCAATCTGAACGAGCAACTGCTCGCCGGGAGTGACAACATCACTGATGGTTCCCTGCTTGGAAATATCCGGCTCCAGTTTGAACTTTGAAATATTGGGCACCTTTTTCTTGTCTGTCATCGCCTCTGCGATGAACTTGCTGTATGTGCTGAATTGGGGACCCAGATCGAGATAATGAAGAAAAGCATCTTTCTCATAGCCAACATCAAGGAAGGCGGCGTTAAGACCCGGCATTATCTTTTTCACTTTAGCAAGGTAAAGATCCCCCACCGCATAAGCGATGTTGCGGCTTTCCTTCTGAAGCGACACAAGACGCGAGTCCTCAAGCAAGGCTATTGACACCTCTTCCTGCTGAACGTCTACTACTAATTCGCTTTTCATTCGGTTAATACTACTACGTCCTTTCTCAAGAACGTGTTGTTGAAAGATAAGAGGACAAACTCACCATGACCATGCGGTCGCGGCAGGTTTGTCCTTATTTTGTCATTCTATGCGCATAGAACAATCGAGTCGCAGAGACCGCGATTATTTCTTCTTATGACGATTCTTTCTCAGTCTTTTTTTGCGCTTGTGAGTGGCCATCTTATGACCTTTTCTCTTTTTTCCGCTTGGCATGATTATTACAGTTAATAATTATACTTTAATTAATTCTTTTGATCTCTCTGAGAAAGATTATTTCACGTCCTCAAGGAATACTTTAGAGGGCTTGAAAGCCGGAACTTTGTGTGCCGGAATTTTGATGGTAGTGTTGCGAGAAATATTGCGAGCTGTTTTCTCCTTACGGTTCTTGATGATAAAGCTACCGAATCCGCGGAGATAAACATTATTGCCGTTTGCCATGGAATCCTTAACCACTTCCATGAATTTCTCAACTGTTGCAAGCACAGCTGCCTTCTCAAGACCTGTGCTGCGGGAGATTTCGTTTACAATATCTGCCTTTGTCATTGTTTTGATATTTTATCTTTATACACTTTTTTCGTATACTCTTGCTGTTCCAAAAGTGCCTAAGCAAATTTGGCGATGCAAATATCGTAATTTTTTTTGAAACCTTATATATCTCAGAGTGATTTTCTTATGATTTTGCCCTATTTTTATTAAAATTCGGTCTTAAAGACGTGTTTTCTCACGATTTTTAGCCTTTATTCATCAATTATAGACACTCCATCGATTTTTGAAAGCCTACTGGAAATCTCTTCTTTTAAACTCTCCGGAAATTCCAATTTCATTCCGCAGGTATTGTCAAATGTGCGCTCAAGAATATTCACATCATTCCCCTTCACAAGACGCATAACGCCCTCCGCCCCAACATAGGGAAACACTATATTAATCCTTACCATCTTGCGCAACTCCATCTTTCCAGCTTCTTCAAGAGCAAGCCGGGCTGCTTCCCGATAGGCGGCGATCAAACCGGAAGTGCCAAGTTTGATCCCTCCAAAATATCTGACAACAATCACGAGAACATTGGTGAGCTCAAAACTATTGATCTGACCCAAAATAGGTTTACCGGCAGTGCCAGATGGCTCACCGTTGTCGTTCAACTGCCATTCCAGCCGGTCAGGACCGATCATGTATGCCCAGCAGACATGACGGGCATCATGAAACCTGTTTTGAAAACGCTTCACTTCTGCCTTTGCTTCTTCAGCATCCCTCACTGGTATGGCAAATGAAAGGAACCGGCTCATCTTCTCCTTATATTGAGATTCGCCGGCTCCTTTTATAGTATAATAGATGTCAGACATCTTATAGTTCCTTATCGTTGATTATCGGTTTTACGTATGAATGATAACATTATCCGAAATAATTGTCAACATCCGCGCGGTTCCTGTTGTATAGAAGCATTCCGGCTGCGACATTGTCTGCTTTCTCTTGTCCAAGTTGCGCCTCTACAATAGCCAACGACCATTTAAGAGCAAGCGCTGGTCCTGCACCAAGCACAAACTTGTCGTCAGTTACCACCCTCTTCTCGGAATGAATTGCTCCGGTCATCATTTTTTCAAAACCGGGATAACATGTTGCTTCCCGTCCTTTCAAAAGACCCATCTGACCAAGCACCACCGCCGGCGACGCGCAAATTGCAGCAATCTTCCCGCTCTTAGATTCAAATTGATTCTTAAGCAAGCCGTGCAACGGATCGAAATCATACAGATTCGTGGCTCCTGGCATTCCTCCAGGGAGAATCAGCCAGGCTGCATCTTTAAAAAGCGCATTGTTGAAAATTAGGTCTGCAGTAATAGTTACGCCGTGGGCTCCTGTCACCTGAAGCGAAGAGGTAATCGAAACTGTTTTCACAGGCATGCCTGCCCTGCGAAGAACATCAACCGGAGTTAACGCCTCAACCTCTTCAAAGCCATCGGCAAGAAATACATAAGATTCTCTCATAGCTCAAATTTTTTTTGAAGTGATATAAACTTTTTTCACTTTTATTGGGTTTTCGTAAAAAGTTTAAATCACTTCTTCATTAGTGTCAGTGTGTTTATCTCTCCACAAAGATAACAAAACATTCAGTATATTTGAGAATTTTATTCAAAATTTTTAATTTTTCTTTATATTTCTGCCAATATTTCTACAGATACTCATCTTAGACCTCAATTTTCTTATATCGCGGCACCAACGTCTTCATCACAACCCATGCCAGAAGATAAGAGACGGCACAAACGCTGAACACTATCATATATCCTGCGGGTTTACCATAGAATCCCATAAATGAAAATGCCTCCCCTTGATTCGCCGCATAATCGAAAAGAATGCCTGAACCTTGGTTGATAATATAGGAGCTTACGCCTCCTGCCATTGTGCCGATGCCGACTATCGTACCTACCGTGGATGTCGGGAACATGTCTCCGATCGTTGAGTAAAGGTTTGCGCTCCATGCCTGATGAGCAGCCCCTGCGAAACCGATGATCACTGCGGGCCACCATGCCGAATACACACCCAACGGTTGTGCGAACAAAGCAAGAATGGGAACGAATGCAAATATCAACATCGCGCGCATTCGTCCGGCATAGGGATTCATTCCTCTGTTTTCCACAAAGATCTTGGGAAGATAACCACCCATAATGGAAAGCACAGTGACAATGAAATACAATGTGAAGATCAATGCCTGTCCCATTGGAGTGTAGCTTGCGAAGCCGAACTGATCAGAGAAATATGCCGGTGCCCAAAACAGAAGAAACCACCACACGCCGTCGGTCAATGCCTTTCCGGCTATGAATGCCCAGGTCTGACGGAATCCTATGCATCTCCAGAATGAAATGGTCTTGGTCTCCTCTTTCTCAATCTGCTTTTCACTTTCCCCGGCTTCATCCTGCTGGATATATGCCAATTCAGCTTCATTCACGAATCTGGATTTCTCCGGTGCGGAATATAGATTTATCCAGAAACCCATCCATATGAAACCAAGGGCACCTATGATGACAAATGCCATCTCCCATCCCCACATCTTTGCGAGAACTGGAATACACAATGGAGCTGCCAAGGCACCTACAGAAGCGCCGGCATTGAATATGGACGTTGCAAAAGCACGGTCTTTCTTCGGGAAATACTGAGCTGTCACCTTGATTGCCGCGGGAAAGTTTCCTGCCT
>DAWBVG010000471.1:0-7094 GCA_052279865.1 Muribaculaceae bacterium | reverse complement strand
CCGAATGGGACGACCGCCGCTCTATGGTCTGCGTCTCCCATACTTGCAACCGCCAATCATTAATTCTCTCAATCCGCGAACGCATCCGTTGGGATATTGAGCGTTTGACTAAGATCGACCGTAAAATGAATACTGCGGGGATGACCTACACAGCTGATGATATAATCGACGAGTTCAACCGTTATGCACATGAATACTCCCTCTTCAACTTCATGGAGAGCATCATCGCTAAGCTGAAACAGAACGGCAAGATCCGTACATCAGAAACCTACAAATCTGCTCTCAATAGTTTCAAGAAATTCCGCAATGATGAGGATATAATGCTTGATTGCATCACCTCCGGTATCATGGAAAGTTACGAAGCATGGCACAAGAGTCGTGGCGTTGCTCCCAACACCATCTCCTTCTACACTCGCATCCTTCGCGCCGTCTATAATCGTGCGGTTGAAGAAGATATCATCGAAAACTGCAATCCTTTCCGTCGTGTCTATACCGGAGTTGACAAGACCGTTAAACGCGCATTGCCGTTAGCCGTAATCAAGAAAATCAAAGCATTGGATTTATCCCTAAATCCGACGCTCGACTATGCCCGCGATATGTTCCTGATGAGCTTTTATCTCAGAGGAATGAGCTTCATCGACATGGCTTTTCTGAAAAAAACAGACCTCAAAAACGGTTACGTCACCTACCGCCGTCGTAAAACGAATCAGCAACTTATCATCGAATGGACGAAGGAGATGCAGATTATCCTCGACAAATACCCCGAAAACAAGAGCGAATACCTGCTCCCGGTCATCCGCAATCCCGGACTCAACGAGCGATGCACCTACCGTAACACCGGCTACAACATCAACCATAATCTGAAACGAATCGCAGAAATGGTTGGAGTAACCATACCACTGACTCTATATGTAGCCCGTCACAGCTGGGCTTCAGCCGCCAAAGCGAAGGGTATTCCTCTCTCTGTAATTTCGGAAGGCATGGGCCACGATAAAGAAGCAACCACTCAAATCTACCTCGCCAGCCTCGACACTTCCGTCGTTGACAAGGCGAACAGCCTAATCTTGAAATCTCTCTAATAGTGTTCAGCTATTGCGGCATCCTCTCACTAAACATCCATATCTTCCTAAAAAATACTATTGCCTCAGCACCACCCGGTTCTGGGGCATCGTTGTTTAGCAATCGTCCAATTCTCTTGTTTAGAGAGTCTTAGCCAAATGCAAAGTTACGAAATATTTCTGAAATAGGGACTATATTCGGTATTATTTTTTTACGACCCATCGGATTTCCTCACATTGTTTAGCAATTAGGCTTTATTGAATTACTAAACCACCTGATTTTCAATTAGGATATGGAGCATCCATCTCTCTAAACAAGAGAGCCTTGTCCTCAGAGCAAAATAACAACAATCATGTCACAGAACAAAACCGTATTTCCGGGATTAGGTCAAGAAGGTGATTTTAGTCCCAACCAGTCATTTTCAAACGGCGGTCAACCGTATTCTCGCCCTTCAAATCAAGGGCGCAGCAAAGGAACCGTCTATCCTGGAATGGAAACTCCCAACAATGGCGGGGCTACTGCTCCGAGAGACAGCCGTCCGGCACAACCCACAAGATGCAATGGCAAACCCATTGTCGGTTTCCTATATTCCATATCGAGAACCGGTGTGGGTGAGTTTTGGCCCTTACACATTGGACAAAACATTATTGGCAATTCATCAGAATGTGATATAATACTTGGAGAAGGTACTGTTTCGCAGAAACACGCAAATCTTCATATCAATAAAATGAAAAAGCCGGAAAAAACTGAAGCGACAATTTCAGATCTTGGCTCGACCAACGGCACTCTTGTGAATGAAAACAGCGTTTCGGTGGCTCGTCCCGTGGAGTGTGTAAATGGAGACATCATAACAATCGGAGAAAATTATGACCTTCTTTTGCTTTTGATAGATACAAAGGCTTTAGGTCTTCATCTTGCTGAGAACTTCTATGATGTGAGAGATGAAGAAGATGATTTTAATCCCGGCGGCGGTTTCTCAACTGGTCGGGATAATACCACAAGAAACGAACAGGATTTTCCGCCTCGTTTCAACGGACCAGATTCTCCATATAATGGCAGCAACCGTCCCTCTGATTCTACTGTTGGGATGGACTCTACAGGTGGCTTCAGAAGCGGTGGTACTGTTGGCATGGATTAATTGAAAACAAATGGCTTCCGTAAGAATACAAGGCGAGAACGAAAGGCAAAAGGGCATTTATTACGAGTATAACCCCTCGGATACACCATTAGGCGAAGGCGGAATGGGTAAAGTATATAGGGGATGGCTCTGTAGTGAATCCACTAACCAGCGAAGGGAAGTCGCTATAAAGTTTCTTTATAGTGATTTACCTACTCATGTAATTGCACGAGCCAGACGCGAAGCCGCTGTTCAGCTACGGAATGACAATCTTATTGAAATGCTGGGGTTTGTAGAGACCAGCGGCAAGGATGAGATTGGGCAACCCGTAATACGCTATCATGTCATCAGTGAATATCTGCATGGAGTAACTTTAGACAAATTATTGGAAGGTAATGTCTGCGACCACAAAGGGAATGTTATTCCTTTTGCACAAGAATTATATGGAAAATATCTTAACGATTCGTACAGTTTTGCTCTGACTATTGTTAGAAATCTTCTCTCCGGTCTAATGGCTCTTCATGACGGGGGATATATCCATAGAGATATTGACCCCTCAAATATCATGATAACATCAAATGGTAAAATCAAACTAATTGATTTTGGTATTGCAAAGAAAATAAACGGGAATAATACAAAAGAAAGCTCTTATACAGTTGATGGGCAGTTTATAGGCAAACCTAAATATGCCGCTCCTGAACTTGTGAGAGGACTTGTTGATTCTCAAAATTCCACAACAGATTTGTATGCTGTTGGGATATTGTTGTATCAGTTGTTAATTGGGAAAGTACCTTTTGACGGAGAAATGGCTGAAGTGCTTGAAATGCAACTCACAAAAAACATTCCGTTGCACAATGTCAAGCAAAAACAGATAAAGGATGTTATAAAGAAAGCCACCCAGAAAAAGCGTTCTCAAAGATTCCAAAGTGCGGCGGAGTTTAGAGTTGCAGTAGATAAACTGGTGCCACTGCAATATCCAGCCAAAACTTTAGATATAAAAACTATTGGCATATCAATCGGTAGTGCAGCCGCTTTGATAGGCATAATATTTGGTGTTATAAACTTTACGAATAAAAGTGATACTTCTGATTCTACCAATAAAGATATTATAGCACAGACTGTCTCAACAGGCAAGGATAATCCACAAAGTCAGACAAATGATTTGACGCAAGAATCTTATAACCGTGCAGTAAATCTCCTATCTAATAAAGATACTGCAAAAGAAGGGCTTGCGATGTTAGAATCCTTAGCAGATAAAAAGGATTATAATTCGGCATTCCTTCTCAGCCGTTTATTTTTTGATGGCACTAAAAGAGAGAGGATCGGTGCATTCTCAGATTCCATTGCCCGTTTTAGAGACAATTTGGATATAATTACCCACAATGAAGAAGCTCATAGACTACTAAAAAAAGCGGTGACTCTTAATTCAGAAGATTACAAGTCATTGTTTGAACTTGGATGTGATTATAAAGATTTTAAAGAGAATAACAAAAGGACAAAATTAGATTCGGCATATATATATTTAGACAAAGCCCGACACTTTGCGCTAAAAGCAAAAGACCAGGAATATCTGCGAGCGATTAACTATAGAATTGTGAATCTAAAAAAACCACATGCATACAATGAGTAGCAAGACTGTATTTCAACGCTCGGATGATCCATATATCTATCTACTTGTTATGGGAGAATGGTATTGTTACGACCCGACTTCCACACCATTAGGCAGCGGTGCTATGGGTACTGTTTATATGGGTTATCGCGTAAAGGACGGAACACGAATGGCTATAAAGCGAGTAAAGGATAGTTACTCTAACAATCCAATGATTCGTGAACGAGCTAAACAAGAAGCTTCACTGGCATTTCGGCATAATAATCTTGTCGAAATGATTGGGTATTGTGAATATGCTCCCGATAATGGTCCGATATTTCTTGTCAGCAAATATGTTTCCGGAAAAAACATTGACGAATATGCTAAAGAATTCCTTAATGGCAGTGACCGGATAGAAAAGATTTGCAATGCCATATTTCAAGTTTTAGATGCGTTAGAATATGTTCATTCAAGAGGTGTGATCCATCGGGATATAAAACCATCCAATATAATGGTCGAAAGCGATTCCAACATTCGTCTTATGGATCTTGGCATTGCGCGTATGAATGATGGTAACAAATTCTCTCAATATGGCTTCATCGGAACACCGCAGTATGCAGCTCCAGAACAAATTTTGAGGGATAAGACCCGAACTGTCCAGATTAACGCGGCAACAGACATATATGCTCTTGGAATAACATTCTATGAGATTTTAACGGGAGCAAATCCATTTGACGCTGACACGGAGGTGGATACCCTCACACGACAAATGAGGGAAAGCCTTCCTCCCAATGAGGCTATTCCCAAACGTGTGATGAATGTGATTGCGAAAGCGACAGAAAAGGAACAGTCTAAAAGGTTTCAAACGGCGGGTGAATTTAGAGATGCTCTTCGAGAAGCTCTTTTACCGCCCAAAACCGTCTTTCAACGCTTCAAAGAATGGCTCGGATTAAATTAACTTCAAAAGACTATGGATTTGATTCAACAACTTAATACACCCGATTTTATAGTCGGATTTGCTGAATCTCGGATAGGTGGCCGTTCCGAGAATCAAGATTCATATGACAATGCAGATACTCCATATGGATTCGTTGTGACGGTTTGCGACGGCATGGGTGGAGGTCCTGGTGGCAAAACAGCATCATCCATTGCAGTCAAAGAAATTATACTTGGCATAAAAGACGGCAATCCGGATGACACAGCGGTTAATATAGTAATTAAAGCAATCAGAAGAGCAAATCTTGCTATTATTGAGGCTAGTAAAGAAACACCTGCGTTAAAAGGTATGGGGTCGACCTGCACAATTCTTTTGATTAGTAAGGATTCCGCAATTATTGCCCATGTAGGAGATAGCCGAGTATATCAATTGCGTGGAAAGAGTAAGATATTCCGCACATTTGATCATTCGATGGTATTTGATTTAGTAAAGCAGAAAGTCATTACTGAAGAACAGGCAAGATTGTCAGCTCAATCCAATGTCATCACACGGGCACTGGGTATCAAACCGGATATAGAGGTTGATATTGTTGAACTACCGTTTGATACAGGAGATAGATTCTTGCTTACCACAGACGGGATTCATGGAGCTATTTCAGAAGCAGAAC
The DNA here is from genome assembly GCA_052279865.1 of Muribaculaceae bacterium. Taxonomy (GTDB): domain Bacteria; phylum Bacteroidota; class Bacteroidia; order Bacteroidales; family Muribaculaceae; genus Lepagella. The sequence continues at coordinate 1,726 of DAWBVG010000471.1, read as the reverse complement.
TAATAGAAATGGCATCCGACAAGAAGCACGCTCTCGGCACAGTTACAGACGAAATTGCCACAACTATTGATGGCAAAGGTCGTAATGAAGGTGGTGGCCATGACAATTTGACTCTTGCAATAATAGAAACAAAAACAAATTCAAAACTCAGATCAAAGATGAACAAAAAACTTAAGTTTACTCTTATCGGTCTTATTGCCATCTGCATAGTGAGCATTGCTTTTAACGTGATTTTGTGTTCTCGTAAAGCATCCTCTTCTACAGATAACATCTCGGTCGAAAACGTGAAGAGCGAAGTTGATTCGCTCAAAATAGTCGAGTTGAGAGATAGCACAGCGATGCTGCTACACCAACTCGAAACAATTTCCGACAATCATACAGATAAGCCGGAGGAAATTAAACAACTTTCTGACAAAGTCGCAAAAGTTGAAAAGGATTTGCGCGATACTAAAAACGAGCTTAATACCGCTAATGCAAATAGTAAGCGATACTTGGATGAAATCCATCGATTAATCAAAGAAATAGACTATGCGGTAAGTAATAATTTTCCCGCCAGGAGAATCAATATTGATGCAAATTACAGAGAGAAGAAATGAAAACATATTCAATTGGTCGTGATCTTAATTGCGACATCGTCATAAATGACTCTACCGATGTTATAAGCCGACGTCATGCGTTACTGAACATTACTCCTTCGGGGAAAATGACAATTATTGATCAAAGTAGCAACGGCACCTATGTCAATGGCATTCGTATTTCCCCCAATGTCCCTGTTCCCGTAACGCGCAAGGATATAGTGTCATTGGCTCATGTGGCTAAACTTGATTGGAATCAAGTCCCCAAATCAAATCAATGGGTAAAATATGCCATTATTGCAGTTGTTGCAGTTATTGTTGCACTCGGAGTCATATTCGGAGTTAAACACATGAAATCTGATTCCAACAATAATGGAGGTCCAACACCTGACACAATGGAACAGGTCGATTCCACTGCTATTAAGCAGAAGGAAGCCGCAAGACTGGATTCGATTAAGAATGTAGCAAGACAGGACTCCATAAAGAAGGCAGTTGAAAAAGTTAGACAGGATTCTATCAAGGCTGTAAAGAAACAGAATCAGCCTAAGAAAGAATCCAAAAAGCCTAAAGGTGAAGACAAGTCTAAAGACAACAAAGGTAAGGACAAATCCTCACAGACAAAGAAAAGAGCTATCGGTTAAACTACGAAAGGAAAATTATGAGACTACTAAAGGTCGGCAGAGACTCTAACTGTGATATTGTACTTAACAGTGATAAAGCGAGTGCACTACATGCCGAAATCACTATACTCAACAATGGCGATATTCTTCTTGAAGATAAGAATAGTCGTAACGGGACATTTGTAATGAATCGTCCCATCAAACCGGGTACGCAAGTATCAATCAAACGAGGCGATGCCATTCGCTTTGGCGATGTCGAACTTATCTGGAATCAGATACCAATGCCGGAGGATCTATCCAACTATAAAGCGGTATATGGCATTGGCACAAGTATGAGAAACGACATCCAGATAGCCGGTAATACGGCAAGTCGTTACCATGCAACGCTCAAAATAGACCGTAAAGGTAAGGCGTATCTTCAAGACCATAGTAAAAATGGTTCCACCATTAACGGTGAGCGATTAAATCCAGGTCAAACAAGACAGATAAAACGCGGTGATGCTATCGTATGTGGTGGCGTTCCCGTGAACT
>DAWBVG010000470.1:0-22241 GCA_052279865.1 Muribaculaceae bacterium | reverse complement strand
CTGTATTCTGCGCATCAGCTGCAAGCCAATACATCCACCACATAAAATCTTCCGGCTTTACGTATTTCTCAACAAAATCCTGATCAGAAAAAATAGATTCAACCAAACGCTGAGGTTTGATTTGCTTCTTTTCAAATTTTCTATGCACCTCATTGAACCACCCTTCTCTACCATTAAAAGCATCCGATTCCGGAGTGCTATAGCAAAGATAAGGCATATAACGTTCAGAAGATTCAAGAGTAATATCAAGATTTGGATTGTTTTCCTTAAGACTCTGGCAGAAGTTTCCCATACTTATTATGCAACGAGGCACCAATGTGGAGCGGGCAGAAATCTTTTTTCCGTTACCCTTGAAAACTTCCGGATAGTTGTTGTACATCCGGCGTGCAATATCACGATGTTGGCGCGCTCCAAGAGGCGACAGGTCTCCACCCCGGCGGTAAGCCTCATCCCAAACTGTGTCAACGCGCTGCATTACATCCTTTCCTAAGGGTGTAAGTGCATTTGCTGCCAATGCTTTATGAAGAAGGTCAACAACACGAATGTAATCATTATCACTTATAAGATAACGAGAGCCATGTCTGCCATAATGGCTGATATAAAATGGTTTGTATCCCTTCGGAGCCGGAGTGTTATCTGCCTGCGTAGTGGGATAAGCATAATAAACGCCTCCGGTCTTGTTAAGGTCGGCACTCATCTCTTCAAACGTTGTCTGCGCATTGATATTTCCGGCAAGGATCGCGAGCACCGATACAAAGACAATTCGTAAATTCCTCATAATAAAGATTCTAATAGCTATTACTTTCAATCTCTATAATACTGTTGAAGATAACACCTGGATATGAAATCAAAATTTTTAGCAACGAGTTCATGATCTTCCGTTCCAGGGAAGACAGCATCAGGCAACCATCCGTTCTCAAACGCAAATTTCACGAGATCAGCTGGACACCTTCCTCTTACGGTAAGAAAATCGAAAGCGTTTTTCACGGCATATTCCTTATCATAATAAGGATTTTCAGGATCTGCAATACACCGTGCTGCATTCCGCGCCACAAGCATTCCGCGCTGAGGATTCACCATCACTACAAAATTACGTTCAGGTTTCATTACAGGAAGATGCTCTTCATTTTTCTCCCAGCCCATCTTATCAATGAAAAACCGATTCATCTCCTCATAATTACCGAAATATTTAATGCGTTTACCCCCGGTTGCTGCTATAAATTTATCATAATAGGGATGGATGCCCTTATCAGATTTACGCTCCGCAGGCCAATTACCTTCCAATATCAGTTGTAACCATTCGGGGATAAAGAGAGCCAACGGTCCGGTTGGATCCTCCATCATGGACTGCTCCATGCGGTTATGAAGCTTTGTCACATCCTCACTGTTCATCAATTCGGGATCTGACATAATCTCCGACATTGTCAATGCAAATGCAGGAGTCATAAGATAACAATGAAGGAACAGCCAGGATCCCAAATGATAGATTTCCTCCTGATCTTCCGGGTCTTTAAGTTCAAGACCTCTGACAATATTGTAACTTTCTGAAACCGGTGCATCTTCGTACACTGAATCCAGATAACCATACATGCTATCCGCTAAAGCGAGAATCCTTGAATCATGAGGATAAATATCTCGCATATCCTCATAAGTCATGGCAATTATATACCATGTCAGGAATCTTACATCCTCAATATTCAGCTCATAGTCTACATATTCTTCCCCTTCAAGATGAAAAGGAACTGAATACCCATAGAGTCTGCGGTTTGCGTCAACAAAGGAACGCCAGAAACCTGCATCAGCCACGATATCCTGGAAATAACCTGTGATTCCGAGACAAAGACGTTTTCCAACCATTTCCGGTACGATCTTGCCAAGTTCTGAACCGCTATATATTCCCAACAGCTCGTTGGCAACGCCAAGATAGAACGTATCATTCGGATCCTGCTTCGGGAAAGAGGGCTGACGAAACAAGAAATCCTTTATATCAATCTTTTCCATTGTTTTAGAGACACTAAAGCATCCCTTATTTTAGAGACGATATGATATCGTCGATAGTCATCTTTTCTTGCGTTCCGGAGATCATGTTTTTGAGCATTATTGTGCCGTCGGCAAGCTCACTCTCCCCCACGATGGCAACAAACGGTGTTTTCTCGGCATCCGCAAGCGCCATCTGTTTCTTAAGCTTTGCGGCATCCGGATAAAGCTGGGAAGCAATACCTGCATCACGCAATGCTTTCACATATTTGAGCGACTGAAGAGCCTCGGCTTCTCCAAAATTCACGAACATCACCTTAACAGACCCGGATATCTCTTCAGGATAGAGATTAAGCTGATTCATGACGTCATAAATACGGTCTGCACCAAAGGATATTCCGACGCCGGAAAGTCCTGGCATTCCAAACACGCCCGTAAGGTTATCATATCTTCCGCCACCGGTTATACTGCCTATCTCAACATCCAGAGCCTTCACCTCAATGATTGTGCCGGTATAATAATTCAATCCGCGGGCAAGCGAAAGATCAGCTTCCACTACACATTTATGTCCCAAAGCATCAATACCGGAAAGAACCTCCCGCATTTCAGCCACTCCCTTCAGTCCATCCTCTGATCCTTTGAGAATTTCCTGCATGACATTGAGTTTTTCCTCATTGCTTCCTGTCATCTCAAGAATCGGACGGAGTGTTTCGATAGCTTCTTCGGTCAAGCCCTTCTCGCGAAGTTCGGCATTGACATTATCTATGCCTATTTTATCTATCTTGTCGATAGCTACTGTAATATCCACAATCTTATCGGCTGCCCCTATTGTCTCTGCGATCCCTGTAAGAATCTTACGGTTATTCACCTTTATGGCAATATTAATTCCGAGATTTGCAAACACTGTGTCAATAAGAGAAAGAAGCTCAATCTCATTATTCAGTGAATCAGATCCCACCACGTCGGCATCGCACTGATAGAATTCGCGGTAGCGTCCTTTCTGGGGACGATCCGCACGCCATACCGGTTGTATCTGGAAGCGTTTGAAAGGCATCTGAAGATCATTGCGATGCTGAACAACGAAACGCGCAAATGGCACAGTCAGATCATATCTGAGTCCCTTTTCACATATCTTATTAGTCAAACGTGGAAGATTTCTTTCAGCAACCTCTTCATCACTCACTGATTTCAGAAAGTCTCCCGAATTCAGTATCTTGAAAAGGAGCTTATCACCCTCCTCGCCATATTTACCCATCAGTGTCGACAGGTTTTCCATGGCTGGTGTTTCTATCTGTTTATATCCAAAAAGCTTAAAAGCTCGTTTGATAGTGTCGAATATATAATTACGCCGCGCCATCTCGATAGGAGAAAAATCGCGTGTACCTTTAGGGATGCTGGGTTTCTGAGCCATTTTCTTATCTATTGTTGATTATGAACGCGAATTTACAAAGATTTTCGGGAATTATCAAACCTACGAAGTCGTTTAAATTAATCTTCTACTTTATCCTTGTTGCCCATATGGAATGATCTCCCACTTTTGAGAGAACCACTGAAGAGCGAGGATCGCACTTTTCTCCGTCAACCGATACGATATTCATTCCTCGAGGAGCGACGGCTATTGCTGAAGTTCCTTCCGGGACATTGAAACTAAATTTTATCCCATCGGAATCTTCCTTTGCTTCAAAATTTATCTCACCCCTGACTGTAGGCACCACCGTACGCACCCATTCAATTTCTGCCAAGTCGGGAGCAACACGGAATGATCTATAACCGGGACTCAACGGTTCAATGCCGCAAACTTTTTGAGAGAGGATGGTTAATCCTCCTCCACTCCACGCGTGATTAGTGGTGCCTCCACCAAATCCCTCCTTGCCAATTCCCCACCCTTCAAAGAGAGTTGAGTATTCGGGATGATTCACCATCGGACCGAAACGATGTTTCATACGCTCAAGTGCGAATTTACCTTCTCCCATATCGAATAAAGCCTCTGTAACATACTTCTCCATATATGGGCTGGCATGTTGCGTGGTCCTGAATATTTCAAGAAGTGCCGGATACTTATCCTTATCTGCAAGTCCTGACACAACGGCAAGAGCCTGAACTCGGTCGTCGGTGTCATCCTTGTAGTCCGGATGACGATAGGCTTTCCCTGTCCAGAACGAGCAGTTGAAAGCTTCTTTAAGATTATACATCTCCTTGGAAATCGAATCTGCATCGGCTTTATTACCAAGAGATATTGCCATTTCCCGCAAGCCGGTTTGAGCAATGTAGTATAATGCGTTATAGAGCGCGACTTTGTCGATATTGTCTCCCCAATCTCCCCAATGCCAGCCTCCTTCGCGATCTGACATAGTGCCGTCGGGAGCCTTTTTCCATACGGATAGATATCGTTTCACACCATCATAAAGATCCGCAGCAGTTTCAAGATCACCGGTATTAAGGACATAGTTCCAGAAACCATATTTACCAACTGAAGCAAGCATCTGCCCCGGCAACTCCTTCTTCCAGTTTGACGATGGCACCGGAGCATAGATACTTCCATCAGGACGTTGCCAGCCAATGAGCTCGTACATCCCTTTTTTCATAAGAGCGTGGCTTGAGGGAGAAAGAGCATAAAAAGCCTCTCCGGATTCGTTAACCTCGTCACCCCACCATTGCGCACGTTCCCGATCCGGACAGTCCATATACGTATCGCGCATGGTTACATACAAGGTGCGCAACGCTTTTTGACGGTATTTGTTAAGGAAATCGTCGCTACATTCGAATGTACCTGTAAAATCAGTATCATAACCGGTCTCTCGATAAGCGATGTTCCGCACATCAACACCTTTAGGAATCGTGTATATTATATGTTCTCCATTCATCCATCCCGGAGTCTCGTAGGTCTGAATCCCTTTCTTTGTAACGTATTCTGCATATACACCGGGCTCTCCTCCTCCCATATAATTGTCTGTGCGGATATCGATTTTCTTCCCGGACGGAGCAGAAATGGTTATCACCGGATTCACGTGACAGTTATATGGAAGTTTAGCAAAAATCGTATCTGCTTTGGCACCATCACGACGCTCCACAGATACATAATCGGAAACACCAAAATCTCGCCACTGCGGAATAACTCTGTCATGAAGGGTGCCCCAAGGTCGATCGCCCACCTTACCAATCACCTTAACATTTCTCCATTTTTGAGGCGTGGATTGCCATCCCGATATATCCCGGCGCGCGTCGAAACCAATATTTGATTCCGGAAGACGGAAATTCGGGACAGTTCGATCAGGCATATAAAATGCCTGATGCAGCTGCCCTTTCCAGTTATTGCCTGTATTTAGTTCGGATAAATATTCACAGCTCATAAAGAACGCTCCCTTACCTGAAGGGTTATAAGAAAACCCTTGCTTTCCAAAATACCACACAAGAGCAGATACAAGATTCTTCCCTTTATGGAGATAGGGACTGAGATCCACCGTGTCACAATATGAATCCACCGGATTAGGTCCGCGCTTTACACCTCCCTCTCGCACCACAAGAATTCCGTTGATCCAAAGCCAATACTTACTGTCAGCCGCAATACGGGTGAACGCATTCTGTGGAATGTCTTGCAGATCAAATTCATTCTGAAAGCACATCCATGTGCTTGTCTTGTCTTTGTTGTCAACAGTGGTAATCCAACTGGGTTCGGAAGCAAATGCATAAGAGCATAAAGCGACCGAGACCAACATCATAAATACTTTGAGTTTCATAAATCAGGTTAATTTCTCCGGTTGTAACCGGTATATAAAATATAGAGGTAGATGCAAATTTAACGATATATTCCGAAGCGGCAAATAATTCCGCCAAATTTAAAACGCAAGTATTGCCAATTCCTACTACCTTAATAACAAAACATATTTACTCTTAATAAAAATCTTATTCATCGGAGTGCCTCAGGTCGTAGCTGCTGTTGCTTGCAACTGCAGCATCAAGGCAAAGAAGAGGAACTTTATCCTTGTTTGTGCTGCAGTTGCAAGCAACAGCAGCTACGATTTGATACGCTCTTCTATACAAAATTTTAGGCGCGCCAATTCACTTTCTTACTTCTTATTTAATTAAACTCCGCTCGATAAATCGGGAATTTAGTAAATAACCTCTAAATAAACCGGAATATTTGGCGTTGATAATATAATTCAACTTTCACAAGCTTAAAATTGAAGTTTATAAGTTTATTGGTTTGCCACGATATTAGTATAAATTCAATCCGAATTAAACCCGATAAACTAATAAACTCTTAAACTTTAAGTTGAAACTTGCGAAACTTAAATTAATAATATGTTTGACATCAAATTTTCTGACAAGATAAAGGTTGCCGCCCCCGGTTTGCGGGTTCTCGCAATAGAAGCGGATGTTTTCAACCCGGAGACTTCCGATTCGCTTTGGAATGAAATTGAGAAAGAAGCAGCCGCCATTAAAAATCAATTCGCCACGGAGATGATCAACAAAAGATCTGCCATCGCCGCCACCCGCCAAGCCTATAAAGCACTTGGGAAAGAACCCAACAGATACCGTCCTTCAGCAGAAGCGTTATGTCGTAGGGTAGTCAATGGCAAGGGACTATATCGGCTCACAACATTAGTAGATTTTATAAATCTTCTTTCCATGCATACCGGTCACAGCATAGGAGGCTTCGATGCAGACAAGATCTCAGACAATACACTGATACTTGGGAGTGGGGAACCGAGTGAAGAATTTCATGCCATAGGTCGCGGCCTTCTCAACATAGAGAATCTTCCCGTATATCGCGATGCGATCGGTGGTATCGGTACACCTACAAGCGATGAGGAACGCACAAAACTAACGACCGACACAACTCGGTTGTTGATGCTTATTAACGTCTATGACACCTCTGAGGATATTGAATCCTTAAAGGAATTTACTCTCGAACTTCTTAAAAAGCATTGCCATCCTACTCGCGTAGAATACACTCTAATCGGCTGAATCAGAATTCTACCGACAAGCGCACATTAAACTGACGACGCGTTAGATAATTAGGCACTGCATACTGGATGTTGTTGACATCCGTGACCCAATAATAACTGCTGACATTACTGATATCAAGAAGATTGAAGCAGTCGAGTCCGAGCACGATACTGCGAAAATGTCGCCAGAAATTATATGGTCTGACCCCGTTTGTCGGTGCGCCTACAAGCTGATAACTTAAGCCTATATCCAATCGCTTGTAAGCAGGAGCCCGGAAATACGATTCAGAACGGCTCTTATGGGGAGCGGTCATCGTTAGTCCGTCAGAGAAGATCCCCCTTAAACTGAATTTAAGCTTAGGGAATTTAGGGAAATAATCTGTGAAATACAGACTGACGGAATATCGTTGATCGCTTGGTAGCGGAACTTTCTTACCGTCAAGAGTCTGCTGCGTTTTCATTAATGAGAAACTCAGCCAGGAATCAGAACCTTCCACAAACTGACCGAAAAGTTTCAAATCGAGACCGGTAACAAAACCTTTTGAATCATTCACACCAGAATAATTGACTTTTAGATTGTCATATTCATAAGATATGAGATTCGACATGTTCTTATAATAAACCTCTCCCGTAAGTTTGAAGGGTCGATTCATTGCTCGGAACGTGTAATCCGTACCCACGATAAAGTGTAGACTACGTGGAGATTTTATATCACGGTTCAACTCAATTGCATGATTCCCGTCAGCATCTGTGACTGCACGCCGGAACTCTTTGTAAAATGGAGATTGATAATACAAGCCGGCGGCAGCTCTAAAATTAAAGCTACTTCCAACCGGAGTCAATGAGAAATTAACACGCGGTGATACGAGAAACTCCTTGTTAAAATCCCAATAAGAGAATCTGAGACCTCCGTTTATGGTCATATAAGCCTTGTCGGTGTCTATATAATATGCATCTTCCGCATACGCCGAGAACCGGTTGGTCGAAAGATCATGATTTGACGAAAGATTGTAGATCAGATGCACTCCATCTGGCAATGTCGGAAGTGAATATCCTGCAGAATCTCGCCATTCCCACTCTTTAGTGCGATCGCGAAATGTTTCACGCCTGTAGTCAAGTCCGTAAGAAATATGGTTACCCTTTACACGGGTCTCTCCTTTAAGAAACAGACGGAATACGGATGCTTTCAATCGGTTGCGGGAATGCTCCATATATTTGCCTACACCGAGTTCTCCTCCGACACCTTCCGAACCGGAAGTGCCTGCCTGGTTAAGCCAGTATTCTCCCGATATATCATAAGAAACAAGTTCATTTGTAAGAAATCCGGAGGCTCCTAACATAAAACTTGTGGCGCGGTTATGTCGATACAAAGCCGAGATTGATCCGAGGAATGTCTCAAATTTGTCCTTCTCCTGCCCGTCGAAATATACCTTAAAATGCTTGACATCTTGCGCGGTTCCAAATGTAGTTTCGCGATCATGGGGTGTAAAGTTATAATGATTCAAGGATATATTTCCCAGAAAATTAAATGTCCATTTGTCGTTGGGCTTAAGATTCAGATTTGTCTGATAATCAAAATACGTAGGATCATATTCTCCCTTAGTATCCATAGAGGAAAGGAGTGAATTGTTTTTCTTAAACCGCAATCCGTGAAGTTGTGAGAATTTACCGGAATTTTGTCCAATCGTGAGCGATGCCCCCATAAGACTGGCAGATATGGCTCCTTCAAACGCTTCCGGCTCCCTATAGGTTATATCGAGCGCTGACGACATTTTATCGTCATACCTTGCCGGGAAACCGCCTGAAGAGAACTTAAGGTTGCCAACCATGTCGGGATTGATTATACTTAGTCCTTCCTGTTGTCCGGCTCTAACAAGCTGAGGACGATATATCTCGGTACCATTGATATATACTGAATTCTCATCAAACGATCCCCCTCTTACCGAATATTGTGAACTCAGCTCATTGGAAGAATTGACTCCGGGCATTGTCGAGATCATTGCCTCTACGCTACCACCGGAAACATCTGGCGAAAGTTTGAAACTTTCAGTATTGAAACTCTGCATCCCATTGATATTATTCTTGAATCCGAGCACTTCAAGCTCTTTTAATTCAATATCGTTAGGATACATTCTCACATTCAGAGTCAGATCCCCTTTGGGATTTATGAGTTTATGATTAACGGTTTTGAAACCGATACAGCTGAACACCAATTCCACAGTGTCTTTCTGCGCTACAGACAGACTGTATTGCCCTTTAAGATCAGAGTTGGTACCAATAGCTGTGCCTGCAACTCTTACGGTCGCAAATTCAACAGGTTTATCTTCATTATCCACTATTTTGCCGGAAATCTTTACATTTTCGGCAAAAATCGGCAATGAAACTGCAATTGATATGATGAGTGTTATGAATGCGCGGATTCTCATTTCTTTTGGGATAGGAGCAACGGCTCCAATACTAAGAAAACGCGACCACACCATTTATATTATATCCAATTCGCACACCGTGCCGTGGATATGATGGCTTTACGCTCCTTCTGTTTTATATTTACGATAGAGCATAAGAAAACATAACATCCCTATTATGGCGAAAGGTATTCCGATAAGCGCCGTAGAATCATACGGAAGCCCATAATTGATCGCCGCCCCACCAATAGCGGCAGATGTGGCATTAGAAACATTGAACGCAATCTGGATTCCGGCAGCCCCCAGCATCTCTCCACCTTTTGAAAACCCAACAATAAGATATTGGGGCGGACCTCCTACTCCAAAGAGGCACGCACTCGCCACAAAGGCAAGCAAAAGTGAAAGAGACTTGATGTCGCTGAAGAAAAACATTGCCGGCAAAACGATGAGCATTAGTCCGGCAATAGTCGCACTAACAAGCGAAGGACTATGTTTAGTTGCCATTTTACCGGCAATAAAGTTTCCGAAAACCATACCAAAACCGACAAGTACCATTATCCAGGTCATATCTGACAATGTGAATCCGGTGATATTTGTCATTACAGGACTTATGTAACTTAGCCAGCAATACACAGCAGCCTGCGCAAAAAACACCCCTCCATAAATCAGCCATGGCGCGGATGATCTGAGAAATCTAAACTCTCCTTTGATATTGGAATGTGGAAGTGGAGAGATATAAGGCACTATGAATTTTATACACAGAAAGGCAATCAAACCGAATAATGCTACCAATGCGAACATGTATCTCCATATGAGCACATTGCTTATAAATGTTGCAAAAGGCACTCCAACCACATTTGCCACAGTCATTCCACCTATCATTATAGCAACGGCAGCCGCTCCTTCTCCTTTTGCAGCAAGTTTTGTGCAGACTATCGCTCCTGCCCCGAAAAACGCGCCATGAGGCAAACCGGCTATAAACCTCGCAACGAGTAGTGCAACATACCCGGGCGATAATGCAGCAAACAGATTTCCTCCGAATATTACAGCCGCAAGGATCAGCAATACAGATTTTAAAGGCATATTGCGCAGCAACAATAACAACGGAGAACCTACGGCAACACCTAAAGAATATGCTGAAATAAGATGACCCGCCTTATCCACACTGATATCGAGGTCTTTTGCCACATCTCCAAGTATTCCCATCATGCCGAACTCTGCAATTCCCAAAGCAAAGGTGCCGACTGCAATAGCCCAGAAACTGAATTTAGTCTTCATTCTAACCTTATCTTAACCTAATTTCAACCTTAATTACAATATAATAACTCAATTTTTCTCATTTTAGTTTGCAAAGACGATTGAAGTGATTTATTAAAATTATTGTGCCGCTGCACTCCAAAGGTTAATATGGACAGTATTTTTATTTTCGCTCGAATTTTTATACTTTTGCATTCACTTTATTTGAAAATGGAGAATATAATATCTGACGTTGCAAAGCGCCTTTCACTTTCTGAACGAAGTGTATCCGCTGTTATAAATCTTCTTGATGAAGGAGCCACAGTGCCCTTTATCAGTCGCTATCGTAAAGAAGCTACAGGATCTCTCGATGAAGTAGCCGTGCGTTCAATTGAAACCACTCTAAAAACCGTTCGCGAGCTCTATGCTCGCAAGGAATTTGTTAAAGAGGCTATTGAATCGGCGGGAGCGATGACTCCAAGAATAGAGCAAAGCCTTTGCGACGCCCAGACTATGACCGAAGTCGAAGATATCTATGCCCCTTTCAAACCTAAAAAACGCACTCGCGCCACAATTGCACGTGAACGCGGACTCGAACCGCTTGCGAAAATAATTATGGCTGGAAATGCGACAGATCCGTTCGCTTCTGCGAGACGTTTCATTCGTAATGAAGAGGTTACAAGTGCTGAAGATGCCATTGCGGGTGCCTGTGACATCATTGCCGAATGGGCTTCAGAATCCACAAGATTACGCAATATGACCCGTAACTCCTATCAACGTCGTGGTTCACTCGTATGCTCTCCGGCTAAAGGAAAGGAGGAAGAGCTGGCTGCTTCTCCCTTCGCAACGTATGGTAATTTCTCGAATTCAGTAAGAAGAATCCCTTCCCATCAGTATCTTGCCTTACGCCGGGCTGAAACAGAGGGAATGATAAAGGTAAAATATCAGTTAGACGATTCTCACGGTTCGCTTGAGGAAGCACTGACCGAAGCATATGCATCGCGCAATGCCACGAATCAATGCAGAGAAATCATCGAAAATGCAGTGGCAGATGCCACAAAAAGACTTATCCGTCCTTCAGTAGAAAACGAAGTCTCTTCTTCGCTCAAAGAGGAAGCCGATAGAGTTGCAATTGACATCTTTGCCCAGAATCTACGCCAGCTTCTGCTTGCCTCTCCTCTCAAATGCCGCAGAGTGCTTGCCATTGACCCGGGCTACCGCACCGGATGCAAGGTCGTGGCTATCGATCAGCAAGGAAATCTTCTGGACGATACCGTGATTTATCCAACTCCTCCACGCAGCGATCTTGAAGGCGCAGCCACAACTCTGCGAAAACTGATTTCTCGCCATAAACTCGATGCCATAGCTTTGGGTAACGGCACGGCATCACGCGAAACAGAACGTTTTCTGAAGGATTTCAAACTCATGGAACCCGGCGCGATATTTGTCGTAAGTGAGGATGGTGCCTCTGTATATTCAGCCTCAGACATTGCCCGAAATGAATTCCCCGATAAAGACGTGACTGTGAGAGGAGCCGTGTCTATCGGGCGGCGTCTGATTGATCCTCTTGCAGAACTTGTGAAAATTGATCCTAAATCTATTGGTGTAGGACAATATCAGCACGATGTTGACCAAAGCAAGCTTAAGAATGCCCTTGATTACACAGTGATGAGTTGTGTAAACGCTGTTGGAGTAGACGTCAACACAGCTTCCGCCAGCCTGTTGGCATATGTTTCCGGCATCGGACCCTCCTTGGCGGCAAATATCGTAAAGTATCGAACTGAAAACGGACCTTTCTCTACCCGCAAGGAATTGAAGAAAGTTCCGAGATTGGGAGAAAAAGCTTTCGAACAGGCTGCCGGTTTTCTACGGATCAGTACCGGTGAAGAACCCCTCGACAATACAGGCATTCATCCGGAAAGTTATCCGATTGTGAAGGAGATTGCAAGAATCTTAGGTGTCAAAACAAAAGATCTTCCCGCGAATGATACTCTTTTAAATAAAATCAACCCCTCAGAGTTAGCATCTAAAGGAATTGGCGGACTGGAAACAATCACAGACATTATTGCGGAATTACGCAAACCGGGTCGCGATCCGCGTACGGATAACGCCGAGACTGCGTTTCAGCCTGCAATAGAATCGTTCGAACAGTTGAGAATCGGGCAGAAACTTCCGGGACTTGTCAGCAACATTACCGCATTCGGAGCCTTCATCGACCTCGGAATAAAAGAAAGCGGGTTGCTTCATATCTCAAAAATATCCACCCGACGCATAAACGCGGTCAGCGACGTGCTTCGTCTTGGTCAGCAGATAGAGGTAACAGTTGCCGATCTTGATCCAATTCGCCGCCGCATCAGTTTATCCCTCCTTCCGCAGTAATCCCTACTTTTTTAGTTGACGGATCACTTTTACAAATGATTCGGGAAGACGGACATTATAGAGATCCATCGCGTCTGCAAAAAGAGGTGCGATCTCTTCATCTGTAAAGCCGGCAATACCGCACCCTACGCGTGTGATATAGAATGTGGTCTGATCCCACTCTCTTGCCAGATCTATGAACTCGTCTACGTAAGGCTTTATTGTTTCAACTCCGCCTTGCATTGTCGGAATTGCATATGACTGCCCTTGAAGCCCAACACCTTGACCCATCTTGGCGCCAAACTTCTCTAACGCCGTGCGGGCAGCTCCTCCTAAATGCAACCCCTCAAGGTTGCTGCCAAACACAAAAATTTCATCCTTTCCCAATTTGGTTATATTCTCGGGAGTATAATTAAGTTCTTCTTCCATAGTATTGTATTATAACATAAATATGTATTGTATTAACCTAAATTTTCGGGAATTTGTTTATGCCGATCTATGCCACTCCGCATAACTCAATTTCAAATATAAGCGTTGAGCCACCCGGGATGCCGGGAATGTTGCGCATACCATACGCCTGCTCTGCCGGAATATAGATCTCCCATTTATCACCTACGTGCATCTGCTGAAGAGCGATAATCCAACCCGGTATCAAGTCGCGAAGACGAAATGCGGGTGCCACTCCGCCTCGACTGCTGTCAAAAGTTTTGCCATTGATAGTCTTACCGACATAATGAGCTGTCACCACACTGTTTCTATTAGGAGACGCCCCCTTGACATTCCCTTTCTTTAACACTTTATAGTATATTCCTTTATCAAGTGGCATTACTCCAGGTTCTCTCCCTTTCTCAGCCAGCCACTCCCTGTTCTTCTGAATATATTCCTGTTTTGCCATAATTATTATTTAAGTTTCGCACGCTTCAACTTAAAGTGTGTTCTCTCTTAAAGTTTAAGAGTTTATGAGTTTAAAAGTTTATCTTGTTTGAATCCGGCTTTTATTAAATCGAGTCCTGACGGAGCTTGATATATGCAAAGACCGAATTTACCTATAACTGCATATACATAGTCGAAAATATCACTCTGAATCTCCTCGTATTGTGCCCAATCTGTCTTATTGGTGAAAAAATACAATTCCAATGGTATTCCTTGAGGCGTAGACTGCAATTGACGCACCATGACAAACATTGTCCGTCCGCGTTTCAATATAATGTCCTTCCTGTTTCTTAACCAATTCTCCATATGCCTGCGGAATAGTCCGAGATTAACTATCTTCTCCCCTTCTGCAATCTCTTCATTTATCAGATTCTCTTCTCGCAACGCCACCAGCTCCGATTCATTAAGAAATCTTACGCTATTCACGTCTATATAGACATATCTTGATACTCGCCTGCCTCCGGAAGCACGCATAGGCTGATAATTCTGAAAAGAATCACTGATAAGATTATATGGAGGTATGGTGATAACAGAATTATCCCAGTTGCGCACTTTTACTGTAGTCAACGAGATGTCAATGACCTCGCCGTTGGCACCTGCTTTCTGGCAAATTATCCAGTCTCCTTTCTGCAACATTTTATTGGCAGTCAACTGCACGCCCGCCACCAATCCGAGTATCGTATCCTTGAATACCAACATCAGAACCGCCGCCGATGCACCAAAAGCTGTAAGGATGGCAATTGGCGAGCGGTCGAAGAGAATGCCGGAGCCGACAATTATACCTATACCGATAACAATCAGTTTCACCATCTGAAACGTTCCCTTAAGCGAGTGTATACGCTCAAGATTACGTTTGTCAAACGCACCAAACACTGCTCCTATCACCTTATTCACAAAATTCACACATGCCCATACGATATAAAAAAGTGTGAATTTCTTTATCCAGACATAAAGCAATTCATGACTGACAAACATTTTCGGCAACAACCATGCCACAACTATTGCCGGCATCATCTGACTGAAGGCGCGTAGCACATTTTCTGTCAGAAGATCATCATCCCATTTCGTGCTCGTTTTATCCGCAGCATAGATGATAAACGGGGATACGACCCTTCTGAACAATTCGTATGCCAGCCATGCAATCAGGGCTACGGCAATGAGCGTCACAGGGAAACTAAAATCTTGTGCGAATGAATCGCCTCCTATCTCACTGAGCCAGTATGTTATCTTCTTTTCCATTTATCAGCCGGAATAGTTTGTTATCAGTGTCAAAGCTTCTTGATAATTCGCGCCGGATTTCCTCCAACCACAACATTGTCGGGAACATCTTTTGTAACGACGGCACCGGCGGCAATCACGACATTATTACCGATTGTCACCCCGGGTACAATCGTTGCGCTTCCTCCGATCCACACGCTGTCACCGATGGTGACAGGTTCCGCCCATTCCACCCCCGTATTCCTCCTCTCCGGATCAAGAGGGTGGCATGCCGTATATATACTGACATTGGGACCAATGAAGCAATTGTCGCCAATCCGAACTTCCGCTTCATCGAGAATTGTAAGATTAAAGTTTGCAAAGAAATTCTCCCCAATAAAAATATTGCATCCGTAATCGCACCTGAACGGTTGATTCACATGGAATTTTTCACCATAGCCACCCAATATCTCCCGCAAAATCCCTTTCATCTTATCCATTTCGGAAGGGCGGAGATTATTGAACTCCCACAGCTTCTCACGCGTAGCGCCAAGCAGTTCTATGAATTTCGGATGCATCGCATCGTATATCTCTCCGGAGAGCATCTTATCCCACTCCCTGTCAAATATTTCGTTTTCTGATTCTTTCATAGTGCAAAAATACTAAATTTCTCATAAATAATCGCTATATTTGCAATAAGCAATATACACGTAATAGATGAAACTCCTTCATACTTCCGACTGGCATCTTGGGCATGTGTTGTATAATTACGACCGTCATACCGAGCAAGAGCACATGCTTGCACAAATTGTAGATATAGTAAAGGCAGAACAACCCGATGTATTCTTATTATGCGGAGACATATATCATACAGCCCAACCATCGGCAACTGTGCAACGCATGTTTGCTGATACAATGGTGGAGATACATTCCGCGTGTCCTGAAATGCAAATCTTCGTAACAGCGGGCAACCACGACAGCGCGTCGCGTCATGACATTTTCACCACTCCTTGGAGAGCCCTCAATGTCACTACTGTCGGAAATATCGACTCCTCAAATCCGGATTCATTGATTCATGAAGTAAGCGGAAAATGTTTCATAATCGCAGTGCCGTATTGCCATGAAAGAAATATGCCTGAGAATCTGTTTCAAACATTACTTGATCGCGTTGATGAAATGAATCCGGGGCAGCTACCGGTGGTAATGATGGCACATACCACCGTCTCAGGATGCGATTTCAAAGGACATGAAGAGATGTCCGAAACTATGATTGGAGGTATAGATTCTGTTACTTTAAATGATTTTGGCACAGGCTACGATTACCTCGCTTTGGGGCACATACATCATGCCCAGACAATCAGAGGTAGCCGAGGCAGAGCGAGATACTCCGGTTCACCGTTAGCTGTTTCTTTTGATGAAGAATATCCTCACAGCGTTTCAATTGTGGAAATGTCCGGGAAAGAAACCAAACCTGAAATACGTGAGGTTCCAATTGATAACATTTTCCCATTGATATCATTGCCAACTGAAGGATACTCTCAATTCGAGGAAGCCCTCGAGTCATTGAAAACCTTTCCGGATGATATGGACGCCTATATCAGATTAAATGTTGAGATATCTGACTTTCTACCGCATCTTGCCAGAGAAGCGGCGTTAGCTGCTGTTCGCGAAAAGAAATGCCGGTTCTGCCATATCAATGCCGTTAGAAAAAACAACTCCGATGATCTAACGAATAGCAATTACTTATCTATAGGAGAATTCAAAAAAATGTCTCCAGCTGGGATTGCAGAGAAATTTGCCACAGAGAAAGGATTTGTGATTGATGAAGATTTAAAAGAGTTGCTAAAGGAAATTATTGAATCTGTTAATGAGGAGGAAAGAGAATGAAACTGCTGAAACTTACTATCCACAACATGGCTTCCGTTGGAGACGCAACAATAGATTTTACTCAATCTCCACTCTCCGACAGCGAGGTGTTTCTGATATCGGGCAAAACAGGTGCAGGAAAATCCACAATTCTCGATTGCATATGCCTCCCCCTATATGGCACTGCCCCCCGTTTTAAGAACACAAAAATAAATGGTGCAACTCTCGATGGAACTGCAAATGATGCCATAAGTGTAAACGATCCCCGGCAGATTCTCCGAAGAAACACCGGCGAGGGGTATGCCGAACTGGAATTCACCGGTAATAATGGCATACACTATATAGCGCGTTGGGGAGCACAACGTTCGCGCAAAAAGATTGAAGGAAAGCTGCAAAAGAAGAATTGGACTCTTGATAACATCGACAAGAAGGTTTCATTCACAAAGGATGCCGACATACAGCAGGAAATTTCCGATGCCGTAGGTCTCGACTTCAACCAGTTCTGCCGCACGGTTATGCTCGCACAAGGAGATTTCACGCGCTTTCTCAATAGCAACGATAATGACAAAAGCGAGATTCTCAGCAAGATCACAGGTACAGAAATATATTCTAAAATCGGAATTAAAATTTTCGAACGATTCAAAGAGGAAGAGAATATTTACAATACCTTAAAATTAAAAATCGAAGGTGTCTCCATACTTGAAGAGGATGAAATTACAGAGAAAAAAGAGGCTTTGAGTCAGCTTGAAAAAGAAAATAAAATATTGCAGGAGAATCTGAAATCAGAATCCGACCTGCTGGAATTGCTAAAATCTCAAAGTGAGGTAACACTGACCATAAAAAAACTTTCAACAAAAATCACTGATCTTAGCAAAGATGTCAGCTCTTTATTGATATCCCGTAATGAATTGCATGCCGAAATACTCGATATTAAAGATGACATGCAGTCAAAATCGGAAGAGATCAAAAAATTTGACGATTGTAAAGAGATTTTCAACGAAGCTGAAAATATTATGCGTGATTCGCAACGAATCAAGACCCTCAATATTGACATTCTTAACGAAAAGCAATCCATTTCAACCAGAACCAATGACTTAGAGGAAAAGCTTTTACCCAAAAACTTGGAATATGAAAAAGAAATTGAAAAGCTGACTGGTCAGCTTTTGGATAATGACGCATCTGCCGCCGGATTGAAGACGGAACTCAATTCTTTAGGTATTGATGAATTAAGAAAGGAGAAAGATCTGTTAACCACGCGTCGCGTTGAACTACAAAATCTAATAATTTTGCTTCAAAATTACGCTGACATCGCAAAGAGAATTGAGAATGACCGTAAGGAAATAACTGTAAACGAAAATCATCTAAAGGAGATCATAGATAAACGCAACAATCTCAGCGAACCGTTTAAGATTGCCGAAGAAAAACTTCGTCTCTACAGAGATGTTTACGACAAATTGTTTGCTTCAAGTGAAAAAATTCTTGGCAATATCAGAAGTTCATTAAATATCGGAGACGTTTGTCCTCTATGTCGGCAGAAGATATCAGCCAGTCTTCCTGCCGAGTCTGAGATAAAGGAGATGATCAAAGACAGAAAGGAAGAACTTGACAAAGCCAAAGCGTCCAGAGATAAACTCAATGATGAGATTATTTCAATCGAGGCTGAAATAAAAACAATAAAGACCGCGATTGAGAAGAGCCGTAAAAAGCTCGAAGAAGACAATTCTTTAACTGAAGCCTTTGATAAAGTAAAGATTAAGAGTGAGACTTTGGATATTGATTACAATAATGAAGATATCAAATCCCTTATTCTTGCTGAAATAGATACTATTTCTGAAAAAATCAATATAGTCGCAGGCAAGATTAAAACAGCGGAGTTATTGGAGAAAGATTTAAAGAGCCGGAATGACAAACATAAAGAACTCTCTGATTTAATTCAAAAGAAGAAAGAGGTTTTCTCGGAAATAAAGATCAGAATTGAGACTGTAAAGACTCAAAATGCGGATGCAACGCTGAATATCGCAAAGGCAGACAATGAAATCCGCAATATCAGGGAAGATATATTATCCAGACTCGCAAATTCCCGATATCATGAATTGTTTGAAAAAGATATGACTGTATTCTGTCGAGAGCTTAAAGAAGATGTCAACAAATATAAAGAATTGAATAAGCAATTAGAGAATCTCCGGCTCATAGCTGGAAATAAACAAAATACTCTTGAATCGCTCGACAATGTAATTGAAGCCATCAGATCACAATTACCTGATTTCATCCCGGAATTTGAAGTTTCAAGTGTAAGTGGCGTCAAGGATCTTCACAAATTCGCCACAGATATTCTGATGGAAATCTCTGCCACAAGTAAAGGATTGAATGATAATAAAGATAGATTGATTGAAATAGAAAGCAAACTTGAAGAAACAGAAAAGTGTCGGCAAGAAGATGATCTATCGTTTGAGGCAACCACAACTCGCGTGAATGCTATCAATGACAGTATTCGAGAAAATGATATCAAAAAAGGATCATTAGAAACCGAGTTGAAACTGAATGACTCGCAGGTAAAGAAACTTGGCGTACTGATTGAAGAGCATAAGAAACAAGGTAAGATTCTTGATAGATGGCGGATTCTTTACGACATGTTTGGAGACAGCGAAGGAAAGAAATTCCGTAAGATTGCACAAAGCTACATACTCGCCGAACTAATACACTCCGCCAATCATTACATGAAAAGTCTATCCGACAGATACCGACTTCGCGTTGAACCCGGTACATTCGTCATTCAGGTAGAAGATGCCTGGCAAGGATACACCGTGCGTTCCGCAGCGACCATCTCCGGAGGAGAGAGTTTTCTTGTATCGCTTTCCCTTGCACTTGCTCTCAGCGACATTGGAAGCAATTTCTCCGTCGACACATTGTTTATAGATGAAGGATTCGGTTCATTGAGTGGCGATGTATTACAGAATGCGATTTCAACATTGAGACTACTTCACTCAAAATCGGGACGCAAAGTCGGCATCATCAGCCACGTTGAGGAACTGCGAGAGCGCATCCCTATCCAGATCAACGTCATCCGCGAAGGAGCCTCCGCAGAGAGCCACATCTCCCTCACCTCCCGCTGATCCGATCTCCTCCCCTGATGCGCCGTCCGTCGTCCTCTGTCCCCATCCCCATTTCGCCCCATACAGCCCTATTTTCGCCCTGTCTCCGCCCCTCCTCAAAAAAATTTGCGAAAAAATTTGCACAGAATAAAAATTATGTCTAACTTTGCATCGCAAAACCGAAAAACATGGTCGATTAGTGTAGCGGTTAGCACGCCACCCTCTCACGGTGGAGACTCGGGTTCGAGTCCCGGATCGACTACCAAAGGACTACTTTCAGTAGTCCTTTTCTTTTTATATATCAATAATTTACTTATTATCGAATTAACAAATAATGAGCGAAGAGATAATCATCAAGGATGGGGAGATTAAGCGGCATCGGAGGGTCGATGTCGCGGATGTGCTGCGAGGTGTGGCGGTGATGGGCATTGTATTGCTTCATAATATCGAGCATTTCAATTTTTATTCTTTCCCGGACAAGGCACTTCAACCCCTTTGGCTCAATTTCACCGATAAAGCCATATGGGATTCCCTCTTTTTTGCTTTTGGAGGTAAGGCATACGCTATATTTGCACTTCTCTTCGGATTCAGTTTCTTTATTCAGGACGATAATCAGAAAATGCGCGGAAACGATTTCCGTGCACGGTTCTGCTGGCGCTTGATGCTGCTTTTCGTTATCGGATGTATTGACGCTGTTTTTTTCACAGCCGAAATACTTGTGATGTATTCGCTGGTTGGTATAGTGCTCGTGCTCACATGTCGGTTCAGAACAAAAATACTCATCGTTCTGGCTGCAATATGTATGCTGCAGCCAATGGCTCTCTATAATATGATTCATGTATTGATTGATCCGGCGTATCAGTCTCCCAAAGTTCCAACAGCAGATTTATGGGCTGCCACATTTGCCGTACAGTCTGACGGCACGTTCTTCCAGACTGCTATAGTCAATCTCTGGGAAGGTCAGCTCGCAAGTCTCGCTTGGGCGTGGGATCATGGACGCATATTCCAGACAGCCGGTCTCTTTATCATCGGAATGGTTCTCGGTCGTCAGGGGTGGCTGTTGAAATCATACCTTAAAGGTTGGGGAATAGCAGCCTGCATTGCTCTGCCTCTTTTCTGTGCCTTACGCGGTCTCGACACTATGCTGCCCGATTTTATCTCAAACGAGGAATTTATATCCCAGTCCCATCTTCTACTCAGCTCGCTCTATAATCTATGTTTCATGACGCTGATTGTATCAGCAGTCTTATTTCTTTATTACAATACTTCAAAGGCAAAATCTTTGCTTTCCCGACTGATTCCTTATGGAAGAATGAGCATGACCAATTATGTATGCCAAAGTATCATCGGTTCATTCATTTATTACAATTGGGGACTCGGATTGCATAGCAAATTGGGCATCACGGCAAGCTTCTTTGTCGGTATTGCAATATTCTTGGGTCAGCTGGCATTCTGCAGACTCTGGATGAAATATTTCTCTCATGGTCCGATGGAAGGAGCGTGGAAACGCCTTACCTGGATTGGGGCAAAATGATTAGTGGCGATTTGATATGCTGATACTTATTGCAGAATCCAAGACGATGACTGATTGTTCGAGCCGAATCCAAAATTCAGCTTTGAACAAGCATAAACCGATGCTTGACACAGCGGCTAATGCCGAGATGGAATATCTCGACAAATTTTCTGTCCCAGAATTAGCGCAGAAAATCGGGATAAGCGTGGCGCTGGCGCAGTCTATGAAAAAGATGATATTTGAATTTCCCAACAAATCTCTTGGGGAAGCGGCTCTTTATGCTTATACAGGTGTCGTGTTCAAGGCTTTGGAACCGAAATCTTTATCATCCTCCGCAATTCTCAATGCAAATAAGAATCTGAGAATAATATCCTCTTTATATGGTTGGCTACGACCCGACGACATCATCAAATCATATCGCCTGGAATTTAAATGTAAGGCGAACCCGGAATCAATCCCTACGTATAATTATTTAAAACCGGAAATAACTTCTGCCCTCTACGAATACCTTGAAACAAATCATTGCAGCGAAATACTTGACCTTATGCCGGCTGACGCTGCTAAATGTATCGACTGGAAATCCTTAAAACCTGGCACAAAAGTATGGAAAGTTGATTTTGTTGAAACAATCGACGGCATAGAGAAAACTCCCAATGCCGGGAAATTGAAAAAACTGCGCGGCACCCTTCTACGCCAGATACTTTCAGAAAATATC
>DAWBVG010000469.1:0-6204 GCA_052279865.1 Muribaculaceae bacterium | reverse complement strand
CACCAGGAATCGAACCGGGGACACAAGGATTTTCAGTCCTTTGCTCTACCAACTGAGCTATGACACCATCGGTTTTTGCTACTGCCTTGGTGGCTTTTGCGAGTGCAAAGTTAAGTCTTTTTTTTTATTCCACAAAATTTTTCGCCATATTTTTATTAATTATTTTTCAAGCGGCTCTCAATCTACCCTCAACCCCAGCTCTCAAGATGCTCTCAACCGTGCCCTCAATGGCAGTCTCTCTGGGTGGCTTATCATCCTTCTCTATCGCACATCAGGAAGAAGCCTAAGATAAGTTTAAGTTGCATGTTCCCCACATCTACAACAGGATATTTTGAACCACTATCTATTCTGCAAGTAAGTATGGGAAATTAGCTTATATCCAGATCGATGTCCGTGCGGATGTCGAAGGGCTGTGGATGCATAGCGATTATATCGTCAAGGAGCAGGATGGTGCGTATGAAACATCGCCTCACTTCACTTCTGTACACCTCCGCGTGCACACCTTTGTTGGCAAGTTCATGCAGCTTGTTCCATTGCAAAGAGAGATTGTCGGCAGCAATTGTGATCGTGTCGATGTTGGTGTCAGACATTTTACATTGCCGTGCATATTCAAATAGGCGGTTCTTATACTTCTCTTTCTTGATTGAGTGTCCAGTATCGGTCGGATGGTCAGACACCGGTGCAACCGCGTCTACCACATATTCGAAAATCCTCCGGCATGATACCGCTACCTGCGCATACTGTTCATTAGTCTCTGCGCTCTCAAAACATGTCAGGGCAGACCAAAGTTTGTCGCCGATTTCGGGTGCCACATCCAGCAATCGCGAAACAGCCTCATCCGCTACAAAAGCAAGCATCGATCCGCATTTATCCTTCCATTCAGCAATTCTTCTGGCATGCTGATAATCATGATATTTGTCAAATATCGTATATTTGAAATTGAGTTTCTCGGTTCCTACTTTATCAAAAGCACTTACGCCTGCAATATCCGGTTCAAAGGGCTCCCTGTCTTCGTCATAGAAGAGTGTGAACTGACGGTTTACAATTCTGCCAAGCGCTATGAGCATTGAGCCATAAAGATTCCAGTGTATTCCGCTTGCTTCATTGATGCTTACGGCTCCGAGGTAGGAAGGCTCATTTTTCAAGGCGTTGTCAAGAAACACCGCATTATTATTGTCAATGCTTTCGAAACATACCACATAGATATTATTATCAGAGCTTGCAATCAGCTTTTGCGCGTCAAGGGTGTTCCAACTCTTAAAAGAGACGGTGAGCCATTTTTCAAATATTTCCAAGCGCCGGCTATCATCCATCCGATAAGAAATACACGTATTCTCTTCGTTACTCTCTTTCACCACCGCCTCCGACGCACATACATCCAGCAAAAGATCGCCAATAAACACCTTTGACATCAGATTAATATTACGTTTCCACAGAATAGCGTTGAAAACCATCTTATTAACAGTCTCGCCATAGAGACATCCCAGAGAGGGATCATCCGCGTTAAAATGAAATGCTACCTTCATATCTTTGATTTTCATGCAGTCGCCACAAGCCACGCCATATATCCGACATAGCAAGCGGCAAGCACACCACCTTCCCAGCGGGTAATGGTGCGCTCTTTATAAACATATCCGAATATCCAGAAAAGCATGCAGCATGCGGTGAGTATAAGCAGGTCTGCATTACCTACCGCCCCGAATGGCAACGGTCGCACTGTGGCGGCGCATCCCAGCACAAGGAATATGTTGAAGATGTTGCTTCCGATCACATTTCCCAGAGCTATACCTGTCTTACCTTTCAGGGCAGCCGTTATCGAGGTGGCAAGTTCCGGCAAAGATGTGCCAGCCGCTACAATCGTCAGACCGATCACGGCATCGCTGACTCCCAATCCAGCAGCTATTCCGGAAGCACCGTCCACAAACTTGTCGCCACCGTAAATCAGCCCCGCCAGACCTCCTGCCACCCAAAGCCAAGCCTTCCACATCGGCATCTCTTTCTTCGCCTCTCCGTCTTTAGCTGCAGGGTCACTGGGGGCGGCATGCTTAGCCGAGGAAAACGTATGATGCATGAACACTATAAAGAAAAGCAACAGGATTATACCGTCAACGCGCGTCAGCATATTGGTTTTCGAACCGTCAAGAAGCGTGGCGTTGCCCATTGCCAGCAAAACCAACGCCGAAAGTATTACAAGCGGAATATCCGTGGTCATGATACTTTTCGAAATGCGCATCGGTCGCACAAGAGCGGTTATGCCGATAATGGCACACACATTGAAGATATTGCTTCCCACCACGTTTCCGATCGCCAATCCGGCATTCCCGTCAACTGCCGACATTACGCTTATCACGAGCTCAGGCGCAGAGGTGCCGAATGCCACGATTGTGAGTCCGACAACAAGATCCGACATCCCCCACCGCTTGGCAAGAGATGACGCACCATCGGTCAGCGCATTCGCTCCAACAAGAATCAGCACAAGACCCAATATGAGAAATACGATATTCAGAATCATAAGCAATGAAATTTCAGTTAATTCGCGCCCCATCCTACCCTATCCTACCCTACCCATCCCCATCTCACCCCATCTCGCCATATCCAGCCCCATTTCTCCCCATTATTCCTTAACGTAGAAATCAATCAAAGAGTTGAGAGCATGTCGGCACGCCGGGCAAAACCCTTCCCATTCATTATCTCGCATGCGGCAACGGTCTGCAGGGCTATAAATCCCCTTTAACGAATATCCACCCCCTTCAAACACTCCTACAGGATATTTCTTCCAATCCTTGCGGTCAGTGGGCACCGGAGTGCCTTTCTTAAGCAAACCCTTCCATTTCGAGTCGAAATCCACAAGCGTAGTGATGTTCGGTTCCCAAGGCTCCACATCAAACGGATAGCTGTCTTCCATCACGTCACCCTCATAAAAATACTCATCAGCAAGACCTCCGAAACTATGACCGAACTCATGCACCACCACCGGCTCATAGTGATCATGTCCCGTCGTGGTCAGTGTATAGCTGTTATAAATACCTCCGCCGCCATACACAGGACAGTTTGCCAGGATTATGATGTGCTCGTAAGGCACATGCGAGATGGCATCATGTATGTCAAACACATTTGCTGTTGTCAGGTATCGCGCAGAATAGAACGTATCAAAATTAGAACCGAACGACGTCTTTTTCCAGTCATCGAATCTTGGCACGCTCACACCCGAATCTTCCGACGGCGTTGCCACTGCCACAAAATTCAGATCCTCCCCACGGCTCTTGAAAGGCTCATGCCTCATGATGGCTTTCACAGCGCGATCCGCATCAGCATAGAAAGCATCCATCTGATCCGGAGTATAACCCTCGGCAAGAATCGCTATGTCTATTGCTTTTTCCGGATTTCCTCCTTTGTGAAGATAACGGTATGGCGCTCCATCCCTCCCGTCTACTTTTTTGATAAGTATATCGCCGGGAGTATAATCATGAGTATTGGACGCCGCCACATCATGCCTGCCATCAAGAAGCTCGATTGTTATCTTTGCCGCCTTCCTCGGCATAGGCACAAGAAATGTATTCTGGAAAGACTTCGATGTTGAAGCCGCCTCAGGGGTAGACTGCCATTCCCGGAAAAGAGTAGAGAAACTATGTCGGTAAATTGTGTCGCCGCTAAGTGAATCCGTCACCGTCACGATCCCGTTGCCACAATACGGCAGTTTATCGAGATTGGTTCTTCTTCCAGCCCAACCGGCAAACTTCTGCATTCCATCAAGAAAGACAAAACTCTTCTCAGCATTTCCGGCAGCTATGTAGTCGAGACGCAATGTTGAGTCACAAAACGCTTTATCAAATTTCACTGAAGCTGTGCCGGTTGCCGCGTACACCCCCAACAGCCCTAAGGCGCATAATAGTTTAAGTCTCATGTCATTTCATTTAGTTTCGCAAATTTAATAAATATATTTAGAGTATGTTTGAATTTAACACGAATTAAATGTAAGAGTGGAAAAGTATAATTCTTTCCCTTCTCATGAAGGATCTTTCCGGTGAATTTCGCGAGTCTCATCAGTCGCATAGCCCGCTATGCGACTGATGAGACTCGCGAAATTCCCTCGAAAATCTCTCTTCATGTGAATGGAAGTTAAATCCAAACATACTCTTAGAGTGTGTTCAAAATTTTACACAATTCGTCACATATCGAATTGTTATTATATATGAAAAACACCGCTCAACACGGCATCCAAATCTGGCATGCACATATCTTTCATCTCACATTCTTCATATTTTTACAATACTTTGTTATTTTTAATTATATTTTTACTATCTTTGCGACAATTTTTCAAAAAAGAGACGGCAATTGTCGTCATGAGGCAAGAATAATCAATTAGTAATGAACAACGACCAGGTATCAGTGATGTTCGCCGGAGAAGAGCATGTAAAACATGCCGATCTTATCTGCGACCTCATCTATGAGTCTGCGCTTCAGCGCGGCACCGGTATCGCCAGGCGTTCTCCCGAATATATCATCGACAAGATACGCGGAGAGAAGGCAGTAGTGGCGATGTATGGCGACCGTCTCATTGGCTTCAGCTATATCGAAAGCTGGGGGCATGGAGACTATGTTGCCACATCGGGTCTTATAGTTGACCCGGAGTTCCGTAAGCTCGGTCTTGCGGCTCGTATCAAAAACAAAACATTCGAACTTGCCCGACGACGATTCCCCTTCGCAAAGATTTTTTCCATCACAACGTCTCTTCCGGTAATGAAACTCAATTCCCGTCTCGGTTACAAACCGGTCACGTTTTCTGAACTTACCACAGATGAAGAGTTTTGGAAAGGATGCGAAGGGTGTGTAAATTATGATATCCTCTGTCGCAACAACCGCAAAATGTGTCTCTGCTACGGCATGCTCTACGACCCGAAGGCAACTCTTCGCAAGCAATCATGGACCATTCCGTATCTCACATGGATATCAAATAAGGCAAGAAAAATCTTCCATCTGAAATAATCTGTCATTTGCCGAGCGCTCACTGCGCCGCAATGTTACCCCTTAAACACAGAGGCCGTCCATTCCAGGGCAGCGTCGCAACACACATATATCCACTTATACACAATTGAAAATGAAAGAGTCCAAGAAAAAAGTCGTGCTCGCCTTCAGCGGAGGCCTCGACACTTCGTTTGCAGCAAAATATCTCTCAGAAGATCTCGGTTATGAAGTTCATACCGCCATCGCCAACACCGGAGGTTTTACACCCGAAGATCTGGAACGAATCGAAAAGAGGGCATACCAGCTGGGTGCGGCATCACATGCGTCGCTCGACATCACAGAAGATTACTACAACCGCTCAATACGATATATGATCGCCGGGAATGTGCTCCGCAACGGCACATATCCGATATCCGTTTCTTCAGAACGCATATTCCAAGCCATTGCGATAATTGAATATGCCAAGAAAATAGGGGCAGACGCTGTGGCTCACGGCTCTACGGGCGCCGGCAACGACCAGGTGCGCTTCGACCTCACATTCCAGATTCTCGCCCCCGAGATAGAGATAATCACCCCCACACGCGATATGACACTCACCCGCGAATATGAAATCGAATATCTAAAGCAGCACGGAGTAGAAGCCGACTATAAGAAGATGGAATATTCAATCAACAAAGGTCTTTGGGGCACAAGTATCGGCGGAAAGGAAACCCTGCATAGCGAACAGACCCTTCCCGAAAGCGCATACCCCAGTCAGGTGACAGCTTCCGGAGAGGAGACTCTGAAAATAACATTCCATAAAGGGGAAGTAACTGCGGTCAACGGCAAGACATTCGAAAATCGTATCGACGCCATCAGGACTGTTGAGGAAGCGGGAGCGAAATTCGGCATCGGGCGCGACATGCATATCGGTGACACGATTATCGGCATTAAAGGGCGCGTAGGATTTGAAGCCGCCGCTCCAATACTCATCATTGCCGCCCACAAGATGCTTGAGAAGCACACCCTGACAAAATGGCAGCAATACTGGAAAGACCAGATTGGCACATGGTACGGCATGTTCCTTCACGAGTCGCAATATCTCGAACCGGTGATGCGCGACATGGAGCGTTTCCTTGAAAGCAGCCAGGAGAATGTGAACGGAACCGTGGAAATTACCCTCCGCCCGCTTGGCTATACACTCGTTGGCGTAGACTCTCCGTTCGACCTCATGAAGACAGATTTCGGTGAATACGGAGA
>DAWBVG010000468.1:0-3232 GCA_052279865.1 Muribaculaceae bacterium | reverse complement strand
GTAGAGATAATAATCCATCACGTTATAGATTTTATTTCCGGTCTGACCCTGGAAGAACATTGAAAGCTCCAGATCTCCTGATTTGAAATTATATTTAAAATTAAGAGGCACACCAAACACGAAATCGGGAAGTGGAGAACCCAGATAAGTGCGATCTTCTGCCGTGATGCGACCATCACCGTTGAGATCCTTGAAGCGGAAGTCACCAACACGGGTTGTCTGCTCGGAATCCATTTTGCCAGGTTCATATTGGGCAGATGCACGAACTTCATCGTAAGTCTGGAAGATACCATCGGTCACATACCCATAGAAGCTTCCTATGGGCAACCCCACGGCTGTCTTGGTGACATAATCCACAATGCTTCCCTCATCGAGATAAGCTCCATAGATCGGTTCATTCCCGGTTCCAAGCGAAGTAACTTTATTCTTGATCCATGAGAGATTGAAGCCCACATCAAATGAGAACCTTCCCAATGTCTGGCGATAGGTAAGGTTGGTTTCAATACCATAGTTGCGCACAGCACCGGCATTTGTCATAGGATCTGTTTCCAGACCCGCGGAAAGCACGGTAGGAACAGCAAGAAGCATATCGGTGGTTTTCTTATCGAAATATTCGAAACCGAAAAGAAGACGGTTGTTGAGGAATGCAAGGTCAAGACCTACATTATAAGTCTCCGTTTTCTCCCATTTGATATTATCATTTCCGATGGTGAGAGAAGTGAAACCGGGTTGAAGCACATGGGTGCCCTGTCCATAAGGATAGTTATACTGACTTACGAGATATGTATATCTGGAAAGCTCGTCAATGCGGTTGTTACCGAGTTTACCCCAGCCTAATCGGAGTTTACCCAAAGAGAGCCATGTCTGGTCGCGAAGGAAGCTTTCGGAAGAGAATTTCCAACCTAACGAAACAGATGGGAATGTGCCCCAGCGATTATCTTTGGAGAACATTGATGAACCATCAATACGAACATTTGCCTGCAGCAGATAACGATCTTTAAAACTATAGTTCACGCGACCGATAAATCCGACGGCTGTCCAGTTGCGGTCAAGACCGTAAGTCTTGTCGCCGGTAAAACCGCTGGAAAGGAACCATTGATTCGGATCATTTGAAGGGGTGCCACGTTTGGTAGATTCCTGCCATGAGTTCTTGTATCCCTCAGCTGTCTGACCAACAAGAGCAGTCACTGAATTGATATCGTTATGCCAGTTGAATGTAAGAAGGTTGTTAATCTCCCATTTGCTTATGGTGTTACGGTAGTTGTAGATAGTGGAAAGATCAGTCATAAGGAAATCTTCTTCAAGTGCATTTACCTCCGTGAACTGACTGGTCTTCTGTGGAGCAACATAATATGAAGCTTTGAACTGATAATTGAAGAATCTGAGAAAATCGGCGGCAAGAGTGGCGTTCAAGTCAAACCGGTCACGTTTAGTTGATCTATGGTAGCGGTCAAGCTGAGCCAAGGGATGATCTTCTGTCCAGTAGCCTTTAGTATTATATGTCATCACCATCGGACTTTGATAAAGGGAGCGTTTAAGTACAGATGAAGACCCTTCCGGAATAAGATCACGATTTTCGTTAGAATATGAAAGGTTCGCCATCAACGTGAGCCATTTGGTAATCTTCTGGTTTACATTGACACGAGCATTGAAACGGTTATAATCTGAAGATTTTACAATACCCTTCTCATTGAAATAACCTACACTTACAAGAAATTTTGTATTATCGTTACCACCGCTTACAGCCAAATTATATTGCTGCTTTATGCCGGTGCGTGTGATTGCGTCCCACCAATTGGCAGGAGAATTTCGCGCGATGGTATCAACAAGAAAATGTTTGTGGTCATCATAGGTATAAGATCCATCAGGTTGTTTTGTCTGATATAGGCGTCCATCGGCAGAATAGAGGGAGGTTCCGTTGATATAATCCTGCATCAAGGCATAATCTTCGGTCCCCATCACTTTAATTTTCTTCCATGGATTAGAAAAACCGACATAGCTGTCGAAATTTACCGAGACTTTTCCTGCTTCCCCTTGTTTGGTAGTTATGACCACGACACCATTGGCGGCGCGTGCTCCATAAACAGCAGAAGATGCGGCATCCTTGAAAATCTCGATGTTGGCTATGTCATTATTACTGATATGGGTAATGTCATCCACGATGAATCCATCCACAACATAAAGAGGGTCCGCATCATTGATAGTTCCGGTGCCTCGGATCTTGATTGTAGTCGCACCGCCGGGCGCGCCGCTGTTCTGGATTATGTTCACACCGGATGCCTTTCCCTGAAGAGCCTGCAAAACGGAAGATGTCGGGACTGTGCTGACTTCCTTACCACTGACGGAGGAGATAGAGCCGGTGACATCGCTCTTGCGTTGCACGCCATAACCCACAACAATTACCTCGTCAAGAAGCTGTTCGTTTGAAGACATGTTTATATTGATCTCAGTGCGACCGTTGATTTTCTGCTCGATGGTTTCATATCCCACACCGGAGAAAACCAAAGTTCCATTTGCCGGAGCCTTGATGGTGTATTTTCCATCTATATCGGAGAAAACACCAGTCTTGGTGCCTTTGACTACAACAGAAGCTGCAATCACCGGTTCGTCCTCTTTGGGATCAAATATAGTTCCGCTCACGGTGATGAGATTCTGCGCCGCGACGTTTGCGGTGAAAATGGCAAATAGCAGGAGGGCTAAAAGCCTTGATATTTTCTTATACATGGTTCATGTGTTAGATTATTCATTGCCTGCGAAAGACGCGCAAGAGTTTATAAGATGAATTCCCGGAGGTGACATTCACCACCTCCGGGTTAAAAGGTATATTATCTTATTTTACGATGATTTTAGTTGCCTTTGAACCTTGACGGCGAATGTAAAGACCGGGCTCATTGCCATTCACTTTTACACCCTGAAGATTGAAGAACTCAACGGGAGCATTTTCATCATCTGAAATTTCTGTCACACCGCTTCCTTCTCCGGCAGCAATTTCTGCACGTGTGCGGTATTCCGGTTCCATAACATCAGGATTCTTTGTAGGATCATAACCTTCCTGACGATAGTGATAGCAATAAAGCTGATTGTTGACAGCAGAAGTGTAAAGTAAATCACCTGCCAGATTGCGGAGTCCATATACTTTATCTCCATTGGCATCGATATTTGAAACAATGGTGGGCACCCCATCCCATTTGTCAAGACGATGGAGCTTTGTGTCTGTTGCTGTTG
The DNA here is from genome assembly GCA_052279865.1 of Muribaculaceae bacterium. Taxonomy (GTDB): domain Bacteria; phylum Bacteroidota; class Bacteroidia; order Bacteroidales; family Muribaculaceae; genus Lepagella. Next base: position 7 of record DAWBVG010000468.1, on the reverse strand, counting down.
TTCCGTC
>DAWBVG010000467.1:0-4996 GCA_052279865.1 Muribaculaceae bacterium | reverse complement strand
ATCACCTTGAAATCTCCTGCAACGGGATCATAGAAAGGCATCGGGTCTCCTACATAACCCACAAAAGGCTTGTAAAATATGTTCTGTTTTTGTGCATCTGAAGATGCGAAATATGTCTCTGTTCCTTCGAGATTACGGTTAGTAATCACCGGATCTTCCGAGCTGCAGCTGCCGAAACCGGCAGAAGCAGCGAGAAGCATTGCGAAAGAATATATCATTGTTGTTTTCATTGCTTGAGATCTTTAAGAAACAGTTTCTAAGGTTATTTGCACAAATAATTGATTGCGTTTTTAGTAAGTTTTATCATGTTGTCGCGATACTGATTGGCAACATTGTTGCGGTCATACCATTCGTATGCCGGAGTTCCTATGGTTATTACCGTGCCGGAAGTGAAACCCTTCAGTGCCTCATAAGGCTCGAACTCGGCTATGGTAACCCGATTGATGTCAAAATCATGACCTGAGGCAAGAGCCTTCGCTCCGGTGCGTTCCTCCCATCCCGCCATTGAGCCGTAAGGATCCCAGTCCACTCCCCACTGCAGCGTGCGGTTTGAGTTCGAGCATCCTTTGTCGAGAAGTATCACTCTTCCATCAGCATCAACATCAAGACCTTCGTAGATAGGATGATCCTCATGACCTTTGATAACAAAACCTAACGGAGCAGTAAGCGTTTCATAGCTGTCACCACCGAACATATTGTTCGGGCTCTGCTGGTCGCGGGCAATACGCCAGACATCATTGATATATCGCGCGCCATCACGCGATGCAAGTATCGCGCCGCCTCTCAGCCAGTAGCTGTTGAACTGATCACGTGAATCCCAAAGTTGCCCGGGCCAGTCAGTCCAGTCGAAATGACACCATACCATCTTGAAGTCATCGAGTTTTACAGTGCCGTCAATTATCTCCTGAATAGAGACATATCGCGAGTTGGGCACATTGTCGAGCATCCATCGGCAAGCAGTCTTAGCCTCATCTCCAAGCTGGTCGACACCCGACGCATTTCCGACAAACGCCTTGGGAGCCTGCGACATCTCATCTTTTATCACGGTAACTGTGTATTCCACATTTGCAGTGCGAAGCGATGCCTTGAATACAACAGGCTGTGAAAAATCGAGCAGTGATCCCGATTCGGGAGTAACCTCCGCGCCTTCTGTCACCGTGAATGTAGCCTGCATGGCTGTGACATCGGCATCAAGAGGAACAAACACAAGGATTGTGCAGGCATCGTTATCAATTGTTCCTGCATACTGAGCATCAAGCATGAATGAGAGGAACTCAACATTGTCATGTTTCACCACTACCGTGTAATCGGCATAGACATCACCGTTGACAACACGTATCGCACGTGGCACACTGCCATCGAATCTTGTGCCTGCCGGATAATCGCATCTCGCTCCATCACTGAGCGTAATGGCATCGACGGTAAGGTCAGAAAGGTCAACATCCGTCGGCACATTGACAGCCACACTGCGCGAGGCATGGTCGATCACACCTGCATATCCATTGATAGATATAGATTCAATCCTGGCATTTCCATCCAGTCGCAGGTCGGATGTGTTGTTGCCATCGCAAGCCACGAATGCAAACGTCATGACGGCGACCAATGCCAGATATATTGATTTATATATATATTTCATCTCCTTAATTTTATAGTCGGTTTTAACTATGGTGCTCTTCTTTTTACCAATTACCTATATTCTGTTTGTAGTGTCCGTTTGAAGCACTGATCTGAGAGAAAGGAATCGGAAGATACTCATTTTTATTGGCAGTGAAGGACGCACCGGAATAGATGGCGCAATTGTCTGCCTCATCGGCATAATATCTGTTGAGCACATCCGATGCTTCTCCCCAGCGCACAAGATCAAAGAAACGTTCGCTCTCCATCGCCATCTCCACGCGGCGTTCATGCTTCACTATCTTAAGCACCTCATCGCGGGAATAGCTGCCGGTGTAGGGACGCACATTGAAACGCACTCCGTAAAGCTGCTCGTAATCAGAGATCATCTGTGTGCTCTGACGGGCACGGTTTCTGAGTGAGTTCACTATATTCATCGCCTCGGTAAGTCCCTGATTGAGCTGAGCAAGAGCCTCGGCACGCATCAGCATCACATCGGCATATCGGAGAACAATGCGATTCATGGGAGAACCCCACCACGAACCTTTCACAAGATATTCTCCGTCGGGGTCAACATTATGTTTGAGCGACACATAGTAACCGTAAAGACCATTGCTTCGGCTCCATACCGCGCTCTTGTCCATCATATAGTTCTTGTTGAACATGTAGGGAGTGCCTGGCATTCCGACAGTAAGGAAAAGTCGGGGATCGGCATAATCGCTTGACATATCGTAATCCTTGCTGTTGAAATTATCAAGCATCGGCAGCCCGTTCTGGTCAGTCTTGAAAGCATTCACAAGATTCTGACTCGGTTTGTAAAAATCGCAGCCGCCATCCGTAACTCCGGGAATGTTTGGAACTATCAGACCATACGACCAGTTGCAATTGCCGTGCGTTGTGCCATCGTTGAATGAATATTGCATCGCCCATATCGATTCCTTGCCGTTCTCATATTGGGGTTCGGGACGGAAATTATTATGGAAGTCTGATTCCAGATCGCATCCGGAAGCTCCAAGAATTGTAGCATCGGTATATTTCACCACATTCAGCAAGTCATCGCGGTCAATGGATGTGACCAGATGAGATTTTGGATCATCCTGACGATAAGCCTTGTAGAGATACGTCTTGGCAAGATATGCCGCAGCTGCCGCTCTGTTGGGACGTCCAACCTCCTGCTGCACAACCGGGAGATTATCGAATGCATATTTGAAATCATCTATTATCAGCTGCCATCCTTCATCGTTTGAGTATTTGGTATTCTCCAGATTGTTGTATTCCTCGGGAGTAAGATTCTCGTCGACGGCAAAGGGGATGTTCTTATAGAGACGTTTCAGAAGGAAATGTCCGTGGGCACGGAGAAATCTCATCTCTGCAATGCGCGTGTCGCGCAAGGGATAAGAACGGGAATCCATTGACCCAAGCACCTCCAGAGCTGAATTGGCGCGCGAGATGGCATTATACAGACGCTGCCACATGTCAGATATATTCCAGTTTGTGGTCATCACTCCCTGCGAAACCTCAAGAGCATGAAACACATCACCGTCTTCCGTTCCGTTGCCACCTTTATAGGCATCATCGGAGCGCACGTCAAAATTCCACATTGAGAAGGAGGAGTTTATGTCTTCGGCGGAAATCCACACCGCATAGGCGGAAATCACCAGATTGTCGATATACTGCGGATCAAGCACCTGCTCCTGATCCAGTGTGCCCTGAGGCTTCTGCTCGTCAAGAAAGCTGTCGCAGCCTGTGGTCAGCAATGTCAATGCCACAGCCGCACTATATATTATCTTTTTCATTGGTGTCAAATTTTAGAAGCTGGTTAGAATGTCACATTAAGACCAAAGGTCACGTTTGTCGGGATAGGATAGCCGAAGTTGGGATTTTCCGGATCTACACCTGTAAAGTTCTTGCTCTTTATGGTCAGAAGGTTCTGCGCGCTCACATAGAAACGCACCTTCTGCATGTGAAGCTTCTCTATCACTCGCTTGGGAAGCATATAGCCGAACTGTATGTTGCGGAGTTTAAGATATGAGCCGTCTTCCACAAAATAAGTCGAGACACGCTTCTCATTGTTGGAATCAGAGCGGCTGAGGGCAGGGATGGAGGAATCCGGATTCGAAGGGGTCCAGGCATCAAGGAGCCTTTCACCCTTGTTGAGGAAACCGATGTTGAGACCGCTCCAGAGATCCGTCTCCTTCTTCATGTCGGAAATCACGTCCTGACCTTGCGCCCCCTGCCAGAACATTGAGAAATCAAAATCCTTATATTGCAGATAAACATTGATACCGTAGGTAAAATCGGGGGTGGGATCATAGATCCATTTCTGATCTTTTTCGGTGATATAGCCATCGCCGTCAAGATCTCTCCAGCGGATGCGTCCCACGGCTGCACCCTCCTGCACTGCGTGGTTGTCGACTTCAGCCTGTGATTTAAAGATCCCGTCAGCTACATAACCCGCCTGCGCGCCGTAAGTATGCCCGATCACGCTATAGACTCCATTGCCGCCGAAGGTGCCGTTGGCAGCTACAGTTGCCGGAATTGCCGTGATCTTGTTGCGGTATGCCGCGATGTTTCCGGTTATCTCGTATCTGAAACCGTAAGATGTTGTATTACGATAACCGAGATTCAACTCCACACCTTTGTTTTTCATCTCTCCGGCGTTTATCCATTGTGATGAACCCTCACCCATAGCTGCGATTCCAACCATCTGCACCAGAATGTTCGAAGTCTTTTTGTGATAGAGGTCAAGAGAACCGAAGAAACGGGAATTGAACATCGACCAGTCAAGACCAACGTTGTATTGGGTTGTGGTCTCCCATTTTATATCGGGATTTCCAATCTGGTCGCGTTTGAAACCGGAATTGAGGATGGAACCGCCGTTGGTACCGGCGATATCATAAGATGTGCCGTAGCTCTGACCACCAGATTCATTCACGCCATAATTTGGAACATATACGAAATAGCGGGCAAGATTGCTGATTTCCTGATTACCGGTCTGTCCCCATGAAAGGCGAAGTTTTAGATCGGAGAGCCAGTTCTGATCGCGAAGGAAAGATTCGTTATTGATACGCCATCCGAGCGACACCGAGGGGAAAGTGGCATAACGATTGTTGCTTCCGAAGCGAGAGGAGCCGTCATGACGCAAAGTCACACCGAGAAGATAGCGTGAATCAAAGGAATAATTCACTTTTCCAAAGAATGACACGAGAGAATAGCCGTCGCCTGAGCCATATGCCTGTGCTGTGCCGACACCGGCGCTGGGCCACATATAGTCGGGGTTAAGAACCGAAAAATCCGTTTTATAACCGGAGAACCATGTGGATGTCTCTCGGATAAGCTCCATACCGAGCAGCGCATCAAGATGATTCTTGCCGAAATCTAT
>DAWBVG010000466.1:0-3091 GCA_052279865.1 Muribaculaceae bacterium | reverse complement strand
TTCGCGGGTTCGAATCCCGCTCTTTCCGCAAAATAAAAAATCCCGCAAGCAGAATTGCCTGCGGGATTTTTTATTTTAGAAACCCTTCCAGTTGTCTTTCCAGTAACGGTTGTTGAGTTCATCCCATTTCAGGATGGTGGCTCCGAAGAAATCACGGGTATAGCCTGTAAGCAACGCAGCCGCCTCTTCATTCTTTCCTTCAGCAATAAGATCTGAATAAAGTTTTTCAACCATCGGCATCTCTCGCATCCCTTTCTTCAAGAAGTAATCGCGTGCAGGCTCCATAGTTTTCCGAGCCTCTCCCCATCTGACAGTCGCCATCCGGTTTGTTTCCCTATAATGCTGCAATGCAGCATCCTTTCTCGGTCTATGCTGTCCACAGACCTTCAACATGTCGGGCACATCCGTAACACCTGCAAACACCGGAAAACGGGGTGACTGACCGGGATTGTCAAGACATATCCAGGCAACGCCTCCTACTGCATCGGGCAACCAGTCACGACATTGTATGATTGTAGAATAGGCACACCATGAAACACTCACAGTGCGTATGTTATGCATTGTGCTGTCGCCCATCGCCTCATATACGGCAATCTCATCCGGTCGCATCCAAGGGTTGGCAAAATCACTCACCACAGAATCGGGCACCTCAGCCCCGTCACTCTCTTTTTTGCTTTTATTTTTAACCTTCAACCTTCCGCTGAGATTCAGATCCGTACCTTCATAATAGGAACCAAGCAGGCGCGCTACATCCTCTACAGAAACCGGTTTTTCAGGCTTCACACTAAGAGGAAGCTCAGTCATATCATTCGTGAGCCCTGCATTAGGAGCAAGCTGCTGCATGATGTATAGCTCACGAACGCTATAGTTTTTAGGTTCATTAAAATAATTCCCTCCGCTGTAAGCTTTCCAGAAAGAGAATTCCTCTTTACCATCCCATAATCCAAGCTTTTTGGCAACATCCTTCACATTATCGGAAGCCATATAATTATCCGGATCATTGAAATCTATTCTCCCGATACGACTCACATTGGCAGACACGGCAATATGATCGTCAGGTATGCGGACTGCCGCCCAGACGCCCCCTTTCTTTTTCGGTCCCTCACCCTGCACTTCGAAGATCCACACCTCTTTCGGATCTGCAATCGTGAGACACTCTCCGGAGTCTCCATAACCATATTTCTTTATAAGCTCACCCATCAGCTTTATGGCTTCGCGTGCTGTGGAGCATCGTTCGAGAGCTACGCGCTGCAACTCCTCTATCATGAACATACCTTCAGGATTGCAAAGGGTGTCACGCCCGGAATATGTAGTCTCCCCTATGGCAAGCTGCCTTTCATTAAGGCATGGATAGGCTGTGTCAAGGAATCGGTAGGTATGGCGAGCCTGCGGAATTTTGCCACGTTCCTTCATGCCGTCCATACTTGTGGGATATTCCGTGTGCATTCTGCCTCCATACACGCTCATTACCGTGTCTTTGGGATAATCCTTCGGCACTACAGACTGCATCCATGTGCGATACCACGAATCGCAGGTATGACTCGTCATCACCGACCCATCAGCCGAAGCCTTCTTACCCACCATTATACTCGTGCATGCCTCTTTTTCAGTCTGGGCTGCCGCTGCAAAAGCGAACATTGCCAAGACACCCGACAAGATTAAATTTCCGATCCTCATAATTATGCCATTATAATTTATAAGCGTAAAGCTCTGCTATTGCAAGGCGCAAATCACGTTGAGTCTGCATAAGTTTCTCGTAGGAATTGAAATAATACTCTAATTCCAGAAGATAGTCGAGCAGGGAAAGTTCACCTCCGTTTAGCGCCTTAAACAATAGAATGTCATTGCTGTTTTTAGAAAAAACGGATTCATAGCGCTTAATATTTTCTTTCAACTCTTTTGTCTGTTCGAAAAGATAACGCAACCGGCTGTAATATCTCATACGCGCATCATTCATGCTTTGCTCAGCTGCGGCAACCTCAGCGCGTGCATGCTTAACTCTGTGTCTGTTTTCCCACAAAGGTATGCTGACACCAATCTTTACGCCTTGCCATCCCTCATCAGGAGTGAATTCACCGGCATAACCAACCGACAGTTTAGGTAAACCCATAGCCTTTGAGACACCCACCCCCCTTTTCGCCACCTCAACTTCCTGGCGCATATGAGCGAATGCAGGATTTGCGGCTTCCGCCTCTGCCGCCCATTGGTCGAAATCAGAAGGAAGACCGGCAACAGCCACATAAGCCGTATCATTTATTTCCACAGGTTTTCCCCCATTAAGCAACGTCAGTTGAGAAAGCAACTGTCGCCTCTCCAAATTCACACTCTGGAGGTCGTTTTCAATATTGGTAAGGTTCAACGCAGCCTTATTACACTCAATCTGCGTTGCATCCCCCAATTCCAGTTTCCTTTCATAAGCCTTGGCTATCTCTTTTGCATTTGCAAGCTGGCGCGAATAAAGCGCAGCCAAAGCATTGTTGTATACCAGTTCTATACAATATTGCTCAGCAGTGAGCAGAAGATCCATTCTTTGTGTGCGCAACTGCCAGTCGGCAGCGACATTCTGCGCATCCGCAAGCTTACCTTTCTTAGAATAAAGTGTCGGGAAATCGAAACTCTGGCTTATGCCTATATCCTTTCTTGCTCCACCGTGTATACCCGGCAGATAGCCGAGTTCAATCTCAGGATTCTCCGGCGCCAGCCCAGTGCGGTTACCGATCTTCTGAGCCTCATTGGCGCGGGAATAAGCCGCCAACGTAGTGCTGTTGCGCTCAATCTCCCCCAGCACTCCCGCAAACTGACCCGCATATGTCGCCGTCTGTGCCTGCGCCATAATACCAACAATCATCCCTATCCCCATAATTCCCCATCTCGCCCTATTCAGCCCTATCTCGCCCCATTTCACCCTATTCAGCCCCATTTTTCGTCCCATTCTTCTTTTCCTTTCTTTCAACAAACCATTTATAAACTATCGGCATCATATATATATTGAGCAGCGTCGAGGTCAGCAAGCCGCCGAGCACCACAACCGCCATCGGACTCTGTATCTCATTTCCCGACTTGTCGCCATTGAAGACAAGCGGAATCAGAG
>DAWBVG010000465.1:0-2753 GCA_052279865.1 Muribaculaceae bacterium | reverse complement strand
GATGTGTATAAGAGACAGGTATATAATGATAGCCAACGTGCCGGGGGTGTCGGAAGCACTCGACATTTTCAATATAATAGAAAAATCGACACCGATCTGATCCTATGGATATTGCTGAATCGCATCGGAAAATATCCTAAACACGCCAACATACATTAAAATGAGTCGAAATGGCTGATTTTAGTAATTTTTGGTGAAAATGTATCATAAATCTGATCCTTTTAGGGGCTAAATTTGTCGCAAAAACAATAATTACGATAAATTAACCTTCCATGAAAATAAGAACGATTGTAGCAGCAATGGCTGTGACGATGGCAACATTGTCATCGACTGCAGCTGAAACGAGACTTCATTATAACCAGCCTGCCGGAGATTGGATGGAGGCGATGCCCATAGGAAACGGGCGTCTTTCCGGAATGATCTATGGCGGAGTAAAGAAGGACCGCATGGCTCTCAACGAGATTTCAATGTGGTCGGGTCAGCATGATTCGACGTCTAACGATCTTTGCGGTGCTGACAAACTTGCAGAGATGCGCTCTCATTTCTTCAACGGAAATCCGGAGAAAGGCGACTCGCTGGGGTGGCATTATCTCAACGGCAGGATGACGAGTTTCGGCACACATGTGCCTGTGGGGGATCTTGTGCTTGAGATGGCTCACAAAAGTAGTGCAATAAGTGAGTATTCCCGCAATCTTGATCTGTCAGACGCGCTGGCAACGGTTTCCTACAAAGCCGGGGATATAACATACACTCGTGAATATATAGCATCTTATCCCGCTCAGGTGATGGCGGTGAAACTGACTTCTTCTGAAAAAGGAGCATTGTCTTTTGCCGTAGGTGTGGATCTCCTTCGTCAGGCTGAAATCAGCATTGCCGGAAACTGTTTGCAATTCGGAGGAAAGGTGGATTTCCCGCTGCATGGTCCCGGTGGAGTTAATTTCATCGGAATGATAAAGGTGATTCCCGAAGGTGGAATAGTTTCGGCATCTGCAGATAAGGTAAATGTTTCAAATGCCGATGCCGCCACAATTCTTATCGATATCCGCACCGATTATAATGTGAATGACTATAAATCGCTATGTAACCGCACCATTTCAACTGCAGGAAATCTCGGGTGGGATAAATGTCTGGCTGACCATCTTGCAGATTACAGGAATCTTTTCGGACGCATGGCGATCGATCTCGGCGAGTCGCGCAATTCTCATCTCCCTACTGATGTGCGTCTGCGTCTTGCCAAATCGGGAGCCGTGGATCCCGGTCTTGACGCCCTCTTCTTCCAATATGGCAGATACATGCTTATCGCCAGCTCTCGCGAGAACGGCACACCATTGTGTGCGAACCTTCAGGGAATCTGGAACGACAATAAGGCATGCAATATGCCCTGGACCTGCGACTATCACCTCGATATCAACATCGCTCAGAATTACTGGAGCGCCAATCGCGCAAACCTCGCAGAGTGCAATGAGTCGCTTTTCAAATATATAGGACTTTTGGCAAATCACGGTGCTGACACGGCTAAGAAAATGTATGGCTGCAACGGCTGGGTTGCCCATACTGTTGCAAATGCATGGGGATACACCGCGCCCGGTTGGGGCGTGAGCTGGGGCATGAACGTGACCGGCGGTGCATGGCTTGCAACTCACCTGTGGAGTCATTATCTCTACACCTGCGATGATGAATATCTCCGCGACACGGCATATCCTCTTCTCAAAGAGTCTGCGAAATTCTTTATGGACTATATGACCGAAGACCCCCGTACGGGTCATCTTGTCACGGGTCCGAGCATCTCTCCCGAAAACGGATATATCTCTCCCTCTGGAAAGCATCTGAGTCTTTCAATGATGCCAACTATCGACCGTGAGATTGTATATGATATTTACACGGCATGTATCGAATCTTCCAAGATTCTCGGCATAGACAAGAAATTCAGAAACCGTCTTGAAAAAGATATCAAACGTCTTCCTCCCATTTCCATCAATGCCGACGGCACTGTGTGCGAATGGGACAGTGACCAGCATCGTGCGGATCCATCTCACAGACACTCCTCTCATCTCCTTGCTCTCTTCCCCTTGAAGCAGATTTCATATCTGCGCACTCCAGAGTTGGCTGCCGCTGCCCGCAAGAGTCTTGAAGTGCAGACATCCTCTCCCGATTGGGAAGACACCGAATGGTCAACTGCAAATATGCTATGCATGTATGCGCGTCTGCGCGACGGGGAGAAGGCGCACGATTGGCTACAGAATCTTTTCAGCCGATTCACTCGTGAGAATCTCATGACGGTATCTCCAGCCGGCGTAGCTATGGCGGAATCGGATATTTTCAGTTTTGATGCCACAGAGGCGAGTGTTGCCGGAATGTGTGAGATGCTCATGCAGAGTCATGAGGGATTCATAGATTTCCTCCCTGCTCTTCCCAAGGCATGGCACACGGGTAGTGTCAAGGGTCTCTGCGCGGAAGGCGGCATGTCGATGGATATGGCGTGGAAAGACGGCAAGATGACGGAAGCAACCATTTATCCTCAGAAAGATTGCAAAATAAACATTAAAGGTATTGACAAAAACATCAGTCTTAAAAAAGGTCAGCCGTATTTTGTGAAATTCTGACATCAAACTGAAACATAGGCTTCAAAATGAGTTTTAGAAGGTCTGATGATGCAAAATTTTCATTTTTAGGATTGAAATTTTTATAGAATCGGATGTCCGTTAAATTAATTTTGCGTCACCACTCGGAAGGGATTCTCCCTAATGTTAAGG
>DAWBVG010000464.1:0-8683 GCA_052279865.1 Muribaculaceae bacterium | reverse complement strand
GTATGAAGCATCCCTGAATTCCTTTGATGAGACCAAAACCTACGAGATTTACGACAATCTTAATGTTAAGCTTAATCTTAAAAACGGCTTTTCAATCGATGGTCTGTTTGCCTTTGCACGCGAAACGACACGCCATGATATCTATATCTCCCCCTCCTCGGGTCTCTATCAAGACATTGAAGCCGGCAACAACGCGGGGCGTTATGACGTATTGAGAGACAACACATTATCATTCGAAGGCGCTTTGTCCTTGAAATATGGAGTTCATACCGGCAAATCAGACATAGGGGCGTCGGCAGGTATTCGTGCTTTCAGCGGCAAATATTATGACGAATCGTATGCCGGCGTAGGAATACCAACCGACCGCATGGCGTATATATCCTTTACCAAGTCTTACGACACCGATCAGAAACCGGTGGCAAACCGCAGCTACGACCATACGCTTCAGGCAATCGCCTCGGCATATTATTCCTTCGACAACCGCTACTCCATCCGCGGAAACGTTAACTTCAACCGCTCCTCGCGTCTGTCTCCGGGGAAAAGAAACGCATGGTTCTACGGAATCGGAGCAAACTGGAATATCCACAACGAATCATTCCTTAGAAATTCCGGCATAAAGCGTTTCGTGCTTAATGCATCCTTAGGCACAGCCGGTGGCGTCGGCTTCAATGACGATGACTACAATGTGACATATAAACCGAATATCGGAAACGAATATGTTTACAACTATTATCTCATCGGGTCTGCCATCCAGTCAATGCCCAACCGTGATATAAAGTGGTATACGGTGCATAACCGCAATGTTACCCTCCTCTTCGATTACAGCCGCTTTTCTCTAAGCTTTAATTATTATAATAATCTAACCAAAGGCGCTTTGATCTTTTCTCGACTTCCTCTCTCCACAGGTTGGGAGAATACCATTTCCAACGGAGGAGAGATTGAGAACCAAGGAGTCGAATTCCATCTGAATGCAGACATATTGGACAATGTGAAGGGATGGTCGCTCAGTGCGTTTATCTCCGGAGCGCATAACCGCAACAAAATTAAAAAGCTGCCCGAATATTTCGGAAATCTTTATAACGCACAAGCAGCCGAAAGCAACGCAGCCAACTCCGGCACATACCGTATGGTGTCTGAACTTTACGAAAGAGACTCTATTGACGGAGACATCGCTCCAAAATTCAGCGGAAATTTAGGAGCATCGCTGAGCTATCGGGAATGGTGGCTGAATGCGATTGTCAATGAATCCTGTTATCGCGACAGCAATGAGTTCGGACTCAGTTCGCTGCAATTGGGATATACTTTTGCTCCGGCGATTTGTAAGAAAATCCGCATGAGCGATCTGACATTGGCATTATCCGCCAACAATCTGGTGCGTACCTCTTCTGCGAACGTCGTCAGAGGTATCCTTTATCCCTATGCACGCACAATGGCAATTTCATTACGTATTTCCTTCTAACTGACCGATGATTATGAAAAAAATCATATACTTGACGTTTCTTCTTGCTCTGACATCCTGCTCTGATTGGTTTGATGTGCAGTCAGACAACACAAGCGTAAACGACAAGAAATTCTTCGAAGATGAAAATTCATATTACAATGCCCTGACCGACATATACACGCAATTGCGTCAACCGGCATTATATGGAGAGAATCTATCTGTGGGTATGCTTGAATTCATGGGTCAGAACTTCGTGCCTGTTGATGAAACAACGAGAGCATACAGCGAATTTGACTACGATGCGATTGAACGCAATGGAACCCTCTCCAACATATGGAGAGAGATGTATAAGGCAATCTCTTCCACCAATAAGCTCATAAAGGAAATCGAGAACACCGATGTAGTGTTTTACAATCAAGGTCAGAAAGAGATAATCACTGGCGAAGCCTACGCACTGAGAGGCGCACTCCATTTCGAACTGCTCCGCCTCTTTCACCCCTCTTTCACGGAAAACGCGAATTATGCGGCATTGCCATATATGACCGAATTCGGCACGGCAGTCAGCGGTCCACTGTCTACTTCAGATCTTCTTACCAAGATAACGAAAGATCTGGAACATGCCGCTGAATTGCTGAAGCCTAATGATCCAATTCTTCGGGGAATAAGTCTGATTCCCATTAAACCCGGAGAAATCGACAGCCGTCTGAGAACATTTGAGATGAATTATTATGCCGTGACAGCCATGCTCGCAAGGGTAGCGTTGTATGAGGGCAATTATTCCAAAGCTTTTCAATATGCTGATGAGACCTTCAACCATATGAGAAATGTCGAAACACGCAGTCAGGTGTTCTATTATTTCACACCGGGAAAATACGGTGCGGATTTCAGCTTTTCAAGAGAGCATGTCTTTGGAATCGCCTCTCCGCCGGATGGTCTGACGGAAGTTGCAGAAACCATGTTTGAAAAGAGGAAGATAAAGACCCGTGCCGACTTGAGACAGATATTCCCCGTAGCGGCAGACATCCGATATCGCGCATGGTTCAACTCCGAGGGGAACAATGACTATGTGATGTCGGGCAAATTCAGCAAGGAATCATTGCTGATCGACTACAACAAGACCTCCAGCGGTGAAACAGCAAGCCTTCCGGTGCGCATTCCTTTCATCAAACTTGGAGAAGTGGCTCTCATAGCGGCTGAAAGTCTCAACGAGGGTGGAAACCCTGATTTGGCTGCAGAATGGCTTATAGAACTGGAAACAACCAAAGGAGTTACATATGTTGCGGACCTGCAGGAGAAAAAGAAACTGGATCAAACGGATATTCGCGAAGCCATTGCCGAAGAATATGCACGTGAATTTTGGGGAGAAGGACAAATTTTCTTCTATCATAAAAGGCTAAACCATAAGCAAATATCTGCTTTCGATGGCTCTTTTATTGAAATGGACAATAAAAAATACACTCCCCCGATGCCCGCAAATGCACTTTAAAACACCTGACTTAGAATCATGAAACTGAAAAATTACATCACGATATATCTCCTGCTGCTGACAATGACTCTGTCGTGGCTGCCGGAATCGGTGTGTGCACAGCAACGTGCCGTCACCCCGAAATCCAGCCAGACAAATGCTGCCACCGACAGAAATGCCGGTAAGTTCCGGATAAGCGGTCTTGTTTTGGATGAAAACGGTGACCCGATGCCGGGAGTTGTTGTCTATCAGGACGAGCCTAAACTTAAAAAGACGAGCGCACTGACAGACAGCGAAGGACGCTATTCCCTCTTACTTGACTCACCCAACAATCATGTCACTGCAACCTTTTTGGGTTATAAGAAAAAGACTTTGCGTCCCAACGGAAAGTCTCATCTTAATTTCCAGATGGAGATCGATTCTCAGGAAATTGAGGAAGCCGTGGTTGTGGGTTATTACAGCAAAGCCAAAGACAGCTTTACGGGTACGGCTGTCTACGTCAACGGAGAGGACCTTCGCGCCGTTAACAATACAAACTTTTTCGACGGTCTAAAGGTATTCGACCCTTCTTTTCAGGTAATGGACCCCAAAGGGATGTTCGGTTCCGACCCTAACCATATCCCCGATCAGATAGAGATTCGCGGTCAAAACAGCATGCCGGATATCTCGCAAAGTAATCTGCAAACCATTACCAGTCTCCCGATATTCATTCTTGACGGATTTGAAGTGTCTGTGCAGAAAGTCTATGACCTTGACATGAACCGCATTGCGAGTGTGCGAATCCTCAAGGATGCCTCCGCATCAGCGGTTTACGGTTCCCGCGCAGCCAATGGTGTGGTAGTGATCGAGACAAAAAGCCCCGAATCGGGAGTATTGCGCGTCAGCTATACTCTCAATTGCGGAATGCAGATTCCGGATCTCTCCTCCTATAATCTTATGAATGCCGCGGAAATGCTGGAATTCCAGAAAGCCGCCGGAATCTTCGATGCCACCACACCCGGTGAAGATCCAGGCAACAAGCTCAATTCCTATAATTTGATTAAAAAGGAGATAATGAGCGGCACAGACACCTACTGGCTTTCCAAACCTTTGCAGGTCGGCTTTCAACAGAAACATTCTATATTCATTGACGGTAGTGTCAACAAATTAAGCAAAGAGAAAGGAAGCATCCGCTATTCCATCAATCTTGGTTACGGAAATACCAATGGTGTTATGAAAGGTTCGAACCGCTCCACATACGAAGCGGGCACAAAATTCATGTACACTTCTGATAAGATTTTCATCACCAACGACATGCAATTCAGCATGGTGACAAGTGACGAATCCCCTTATGGTTCATTCTCATCGTACACCTCCGCATTACCATATTTCAGGGAGAAAGATGCCGATGGCAACTACTACCGTACACTGTCGCTTGTAAATGTCGCCCCTGAAGGGATGGAACTTGGCGTATCTCCGATACAGCAATCGCCTGTATATGAAGCAAAATATCTGAACAGCTATAACAAGGGTGAGACGCTCGGTTTCAGAAACAACACCAGCATAAACTGGTCGGTTATTCAGGGTTTAAGGATCAAGGGAAGTTTCTCAATCTCATATGATTTCGATCGCTCCGATATCTTCCTATCTCCGGCAAGCTTCACATACATAAACGATAACGACAACAGCATCAATAACCCGGATGTGCTGTATAACCGAGGTAAATATACGCTCAGCAACTCCCACACGCTTTCATACAGCGGCAATATCGTGGCATCCTATACCAAATCATTAGGTGTGCATGACATTCAGGCAATCCTCGGAGGTGAAATCCGTGAATCGCAGAGCAACAGCGACGGTTATATCGTCACCGGTTTCATGGGGGATGCTCTGGATTACCTGTCATATGCAGCACAGTATGAACTCTACGGGCGTCCGTCAGGAATTGAATCCACCACCCGCTCTTTAGGTGCGTTCACAAATCTCAGCTATTCTTACGACAACCGTTATCTGGTTGACGTGACTGCCCGCATGGACGGCTCTTCACTCTACGGAAAGAATCAGCAGACCGCCCCCTATTGGTCGGTCGGTGTCAGATGGAACGCCAACAAAGAGAAATTCCTCAAAGGCAACGACACATTCTCAAAGATAGCCCTGAGAGCAAATATCGGAACCACCGGTAACCAGAATTTCTCCCGAAATCAGGCTGCCAGCCTGTATTATTATCAGACTCCGGTATATGGCGGTTTCTTCGGCGCCATCATCAACACCCTTGGCAATCCTGACCTCAGAGGACAGCGCACATTCAATCGCAATATCGGCATAGAGGCTACCCTCTTCAACAATAGATTGAACTTTGATTTCAACTATTATTACAACACTACTACGGGCAACCTCACCGATATAACCATCGCCCCTTCGATCGGATTCAGCTCATATAAATCCAATATGGGTGATGTGACCAACCGGGGTGTTGACTTCAGTTTAAGCTACGTGCCCGTACGCACAAAGGATATTCTTCTCAATTTCACTCTCAACGGCACTCATAACCAGAACCGTATCACCAAGATTTCCGATACGCTGAGAAAATACAATGAAACAATCAACGAGCGCATCGAGAATGACGAGAAAAACGAATACACCACGGTATTCCTATTCAAGGAGGGTGAATCCATGAATACGATCTATGCGGTCAAAAGCTTAGGTATCGACCCGGGCACCGGTAAGGAAATATTCCTCAACAAAAACGGAGAAAAGACCTTCGTATGGAATGCGGAAGATCAGGTGCCGGTAGGCGTTACCGAGCCAATTCTTCAAGGATATTTCGGAGTGAACCTCAGATACAAAAGTTGGGAGATAGGCACCAACCTAAACTACTCTTTTGGAGCGGACCGCTATAACTACACTCTTCACCAGCGCATTGAGAACGTTGACTACATGGTCAACAATGACAAACGCGCACTCCTTGAGAGATGGAAACAACCGGGCGACATCGCACGATACAAGGCGATCAACGATAACAGCCGCACAAAGGCTTCATCGCGTTTCGTGCAGAAAGAAAACAGGCTGAGCCTCACATCTCTGCGTCTGAGCTATACAATACCTAACGAAGTGTTGCGAGATAAAATACTCTCTATGGTGCGTCTTTCCGTGACATGCAACGAACTGTTCTATTGGTCGACTATCCGACAGGAAAGAGGTCTCTCCTATCCTTTCGCCCGATCGATTAATTTCAGTGCCCAGATAAATTTTTAATACACTGCTATGAAGAAAAAAACAATATATATAATCTCATTACTCATGCTCGCGGTGCTGCCATCATGTTCATGGCTTGACGTCGGCTCCAAATCCGAAGTCGGATTTGATGAGATGTTCTCCACGCGCGAAGGTTTCTATACCACTCTTTCGGGCATCTACATAAGCATGGGTGGAGAGGATCTATACGGTAAGAATCTGTCTCTGTTTGCTCTTGAACCATTGACGCAGCAATACACGGTATCGGAAAATGAAACCGACCGCACGAAATGGGTGCAGTTTCAATATACCACAGACCAAGGGGAGCGCATGATTAGCGCCATATGGGGCACAATGTATAACACTATCGTAAACTGCAACGCGCTTATTGAGCAATTGCGCAAGCCGGATCTTCCTACGTTTGAACACGGCGTGCCGGAGGTGATGCTTGCTGAAGCTTTGGCATTGCGTGCATATATGTATTTCGATCTCGTGAGAATGTTCAATGATGCCTATGGCGTAAATCCCTCCTCCGCAAACGTGCCTTACAAGACTGATTTCGGTTTCGTGATAGGAAGCCAGGTCACCACTGCGGAATTGCTAAATAATCTTATTGCCGATCTTTCATCGGCGCAGGCATCACTTCTTGAATATGACCCAATCGTGACGGGAGCCGGCTATAACGACAAGTATATGGCATACGACCGAACGCAGCGTATGAACTATTATGCCGTGACTGCCTTGATGGCTCGCATCGAAATGTATCGCCAGAACTATAAAGAGGCATATCGTCTCGCCAAACTCGTGATCGATGACAATAAATTCAGATTCATCAACCCCGAAGAGATTGTTGAGTCAGATATTTACGGCAAGGAATTGAAAGTGGATCGCGTGTTCATGCCTGAAATGATTTTCGGACTCTATACTGAGACCATTCTCACTACTTCCCGCGCAACCTATGAAGGTCTTTCGCAGGATTTCGTAAAATCCGACAATTGCTATGAGGCTGGAGATGTGCGCCGCAACTGGATATACACCAATCCAAGCGCCAACAACAAGATAAACCTCATAAAATATCAACGGTCGCAACTCGCTGAAGATGCCTCCAAATACAAACCCTCCGTGGTGCCTATGCTTAAACTCGGAGAGATGTATCTCTTAGCTGCCGAATGTGCATTAAAAGACAAGACAATCGGGGGCGATGCCATAGGACTCCTTAACAGATTAAAATCTGAAAGAATGGTTGCCGAACTGAATAACAATGCAACCGATGACGGAATACAGACAGAGATCACACATGAGTATATCTGTGAATTCAAGGGAGAAGGTCAGCTTTTCTTCTACTATAAACGCAACAACATGGCTTCCATCGATGATGGAAGATACAACGGGAATGTGGTGGTAATGAAAACTGAAAACTATAAGTTCCCTCTGCCTAAATATGAAGAGGATTTCGGCTACGGAAGCTCCAAATAACAAGAAACAAAAAAGATGAAAAGATACATTCGATTTATAATATATGCTTCTATCTGCCTGGGATTTGTCTCCTGTAAAGAAGACAAGCTCGAGCTTTATGACGATTCGGAAAGTTCTCTGAATTTCGCAAAGACCCTAACCGATAAAAGCGGCACTCTTCTGGAAATTTTCGGCAAAGAAGAAGATTACCCTGAGAATTATTCATTCAATGCCCATTTCATTGGTTCGGATGCAGACAACTGCACTTACGACATTCCGGTGCGTCTCACCGGACACATCGACTACGATCGGGATCGTGAATTTCAGGTAAGAGTGAATCCTGAGAAATCAAAGTTGGCAGTGAAAGATGTGCATTATTCACTCGATGAAACGCAAATTTTTCATAAGGGGCTGTATGAAGATCATGTGAAAGTAACAATCCATACGAAAGCTATGGATGAGACAAGCAGCTACAAACTGCACATCGAGCTTGTGCCCAACGAAAATTTTACCACAGGTGTTTCTGAATATCAATATATTGAAGTCTTTTTCACAAAAAACCTCGAAACCCCACCGGCATTCTGGCTTAATAACGTTAAGCTCAACAGATTGACCTACCATCCGCGAAAATGTGCCGTTTTTCTTGAGATAAGTGGAATCACAGATCCCGATTGGCGCGACAATGGAGCCACAATACAGCTCGACTATTGGATCAGTCTCGCAACCCAATGGTTTTTAGAGCACGAGGAATACGATGAAAATGGTAACAGGATTTATTTCGACGAATGAACATGAAAATAATAAAGACAAGCATATTACTGATAATGATGGTTGTGATGACCTCTTGTTTTTCAGACCGGGATAGTATCGCAGATCACGATTATGATCATGTGATAGCTGTTGATGGGATTGAACAGGAGGGTTACACCCTTTATTTAGGCGATACATTCGAATGCACTCCCAATGTGGCTTTTTCTGACGGTAGTGATGAAAAGGATTATGAATATCGCTGGCTGATTGGTAAAAGTGAGGTAATATCCACAGAAAAGAATCTCAAATGGGAGGTTGCTCTCCCGGAAGACTATCGCATAAACAAAGATATTCCAGGC
>DAWBVG010000463.1:0-8609 GCA_052279865.1 Muribaculaceae bacterium | reverse complement strand
GATGTGTATAAGAGACAGGTATATACCCTTAACATATTTTCACTATGATCTGTCCTCAATTTTCAAAGTCGATATATACGAGAATAACTGTTGTGTTAATACTTGTGTCATTTGTTTTAAACAGAATAGTATATGGTAGCAATAATCGGGACGGATTTATTTGGCGATATATCAATTGCGGGGCTGCAATTTTGTTTTTGATTGTGTTGGGGGTGATGGGATGTATAAAAGGTTATAAGTCTTATGGAAAATTGTGTTTGTCAGCGGGGTTGGTAGGTATTTTACTTGCAGTCTTGTTCTTTGTCATGCTTCCGAAAGTTTAGAAAAAATTTAAACTTATTACGAAAGTTTTACAACGAAATTTCCCTCGAACTTCCTTGGGAAGTAAATTCAAAACTCTCTTAAATTTATTTTATGAATTCTTTAAATAACTTTAATTTCCCAGGTAAGGGAATTGTACAGGTAATTGCGTCTGGTTGTATTATTGCCATTTTGGTAGGGCTTTTACTTCCGGATTTTCCTAAGTTGTTGGCTTGGTTAATTTGCGTAGTTGCTGATTTATGTGTATTATATGTAATCATTAACATTTTTATGCAAAAACAGGCAAAACAATTTTTGCCTGTCATTGTAATACTATGTCTGTTAATGGCAACCATTACAACTTATGCGATAATCATTTTATAAAGTATTTTAAATTCGGGTTTTCTGAATGAGGAATAAAGAAGACAAACCGTTTGCTTTAACTTCGTAATATCATCATATTTTTTTGTATGAGGCTCTGCGGAGCCTTATATTTTTGTATTATATTTTTCAAAAACGAAAGTAATTTAGTATATTTGCGACACAAAACGAAATTGGTTTGATACAATAACAAAACCTATAAGTAAGTATTGAAAATTAGTTTATAATAATTAATTGTTTTGCTTATTTAAATTTTGAATCTTTTGGATGCTTTCTTGACTTCTTATCAGTCACATAACCCGTTATGCTCCTTCTTCGAAATCAAGAAATCATCTCAAAATCTCCTAAAATTTAATATAAGCTAATTTCCAACACTTACTTATACAACTAATCTACACATCATGAAAAAGATTCTGTCAATCGGCATCCTGTTGCTTTGTTGCCTGCCGATGTTATCGAAAACAAGATCTGAAGAGATCCGTGAAAGACTTCTGTCGCGCGACACCTCGAAGGTGTTTGTCGCCTCTCACCGCGCCGATTGGCGCAACTGGCCCGAAAATTCACTTGCCGCCATCAACAGCGCTATCGAGATGGGAGTGGATATCGTGGAGGTTGACCTTCAGTTGACAAAAGACAGCGTGCTGATAATCATGCACGATCCCAAACTTGACCGAACCACTACCGGCAAGGGGAAAATCTCGGAAACAAACTATGCCGACATTCAGAAGTTGCGTCTTAAAAATGGCGTCAGCATTTACACGCGCCATAAGGTGCCTACTCTCGAAGAGGTGCTAAATCTCGCCAAAGGACGCGTGATGCTTAACCTCGACAAGGCTGACCGTTATTTCGACCTTGTGCACGATCTCGCAAAGAAAACCGGCACCGAGCGTCAGCTGATAATGAAAGGACGTAAGCCGGCTGCCGAAGTTAAAGAACTCTACGGCGATTATCTCAATGAAATCCTTTACATGCCTATCGTTCATCTTGACGACCAAAAGGATTTCAAATTGAAATATGACGGCAAAGACAAGCCGCTTCCCGAAGTCTCCGCCGCTAAGATGAAGGCTTGTCAAGATACGGCACGCAAGGAGATTGCGGATCATCTGAAGGTGTTGAAACCATGCGCATTTGAACTTCTTTACGCCACCGACAAGAATGAGCTTCCTTTCCAGCTTAAGAAAGAGATGAAAGGGAAAGCCTTGATATGGTACAATTGCCTTTGGGATACAATGGCAGGAGGTCATGACGATGATGCCGCCATGGTTGATATCAATGACGGATACGGTTTCCTGATTGATAAACTCGGTTGCAATATCATCCAGACCGATCGCCCCGCAATGGTGCTGGATTATTTGCGGAAACGAAAACTTCACGAGTAATTAATATTATTATAAGGCATTAGGTTTTAGGTTTTAGGCGTTAGAAGCTTCGCCGAACAGATCTAAAGCCTAAAGCCTAACGCCTAAAACCTAAAACCTCACATATATGGAAATGATTGAAACGGCAAAGCCGAAACGAAATATATTGCAGCGCGTGATTGATTTCTACAGCATCTCCGCGCCTGATTATGACAGTACCACTCCCAAGGACCGGTTCAACCGCATACGTCTCGCAACGTTCATCTCCGCCACATGCGGATATGCGCTTTATTACGTATGTCGTCTGAGTATGAACATCGTGCGTAAGCCTATCGTGGAGAATGGTCTTTTCACCGAAACTGAACTCGGTATCATCGGATCCTGTCTCTTTTTCGTCTATGCAGTCGGAAAGATGGCTAACGGTTTCCTTGCCGACCGGTGTAACGCCAGGAGGTTTATGGCTACCGGACTTCTGCTTACCGCCATCGTGAATCTTCTGCTCGGTTTTTCGAGCATGTTCATAGTGTTTGCCGTGTTGTGGGGACTCAACGGTTGGTTCCAGTCGATGGGTGCTCCCGCCGGAGTGGTCTCGCTCAACAGATGGTATGACAACAAAGACCGCGGTACATATTACGGTATCTGGAGCGCGAGTCACAACATCGGTGAGGCTGTGACCTTCATCACTGTTGCGGCTCTCGTGAGCTGGGCAGGATGGCGTTCCGGCATGATAGGAGCCGGCATCATCGGTCTCCTTGGGTTCGGAATGTTGCTGCTCTTCATGCGTGACACTCCGCAGAGCCAGGGTTTCCTTCTGAATCAGGACACGGCTACTGCCGAGAAGTCAAAGAAGGTAGAGACAGAGGATTTCAATAAGGCGCAGAAAGCGGTGTTGAGAAATCCTGCGATCTGGCTCCTCGCCCTCGGCTCGGCATTCATGTATATCAGCCGTTATGCAGTCAATTCCTGGGGTGTCTTTTACTTAGAGGCTCAGAAAGGTTACACCACTCTGGATGCGAGTCTTATCATTTCGATAAGTTCAGTGTGTGGCATCGTAGGCACCGTGGCATCGGGTTTTATTTCCGACAAGATTTTCAATGGTTCGCGAAATGTACCCGCGCTTGTGGCAGGATTGATGAATACTGTTGCTCTGTGTCTCTTCTTGTTGGTGCCGGGTGAGAACTTCTGGCTTGATGTCACAGCGATGGTTCTTTTCGGTTTGGGTATCGGAGTGCTGATCTGTTTCCTCGGCGGACTCATGGCTGTGGACATCGCGCCCAAAGCGGCTGCCGGAGCAGCCCTCGGTGTTGTGGGAATCGCCAGTTATCTCGGTGCGGGCTTGCAGGATGTGATGAACGGTATCCTGATTGAAGGAAACAAGACAATGGTGAATGGAGTAGAAGTCTACGATTTTTCAATGGTAAACTGGTTCTGGATCGGTTCCGCATTCCTGTCGGTTATTCTGACAGCTCTTGTCTGGAACGCCAAGAGAAGTGACGAATGATTCGAGTCGATCAGCAACAATAATGCAAATTAAAACGTTGAAATAATATAACCCAAAATCCTTGAGTGGGGACGTATGATAGATGCGTCCCCACATAAATCAAATATATTATGGAAGCTAAGAAAAGATTGTATATCGTAAGTTTCGGCGATTCTAAGAAATATCGTGTGGAATTTGATGATGTTGAAAACACGGATTCTTTCCATCATACAAATCCCTTGACCGTTGTAGAGGCTGAGATCAAGGCATATCTTGATAAACTTTTTCCCGGAGAGGCTCTTGCATATTTCGCTACCCCGAAGATCACGGAGGTATATTGGGAAGACCGTGCGAAGTATGAGTCATATCCAGAACTGGATGCGGCAGCTGTAAAAGATATAGAGGCTGAACTCAAGGTTGAGGTCGAGAACCGTAACGATCAGAATTCTCTCGACCGCAATGCTCCCTTTGCGGAAATTAATCCTAACGCAAAATAATGAGTGGCATCCAGCTCCCCTTCGCCCGTCCGTTATACGTGATGACGAAGCCTGTAAGCTCTATGTGCAATCTGAGCTGCAAGTATTGTTATTATCTAGAGAAGGCGAATCTTTACCGGAATGAAGACAAGGCGGGTCGTTTCACCATGAGTGATGACTTGCTGGAGCGTTTCATCCGCGATTACATAGAGTCGCAGACGATGCCCCAGGTGCTCTTTTCATGGCACGGAGGGGAAGCGTTGATGCGACCTCTCTCGTTCTATAAGCGTGTTGTCGAGCTGCAGAAACGCTATGCGCGTGGCATGCAGATCGACAATTCCATTCAAACCAACGGCACACTGCTCACGGATGAGTGGTGTGAGTTTTTCCGTGAGAACGGATGGCTCGTAGGGGTGTCGATCGATGGTCCACAGGAGTTTCACGATGAATATCGACGCAACAAGATGGGGCAGCCCTCTTTCCGCAAGGTTATGCAGGGTGTCAATCTGCTTAACAAACACGGCGTGGAATGGAATGCCTTGGCTGTGGTGAACGATTTCAATGCGGATTATCCTCTTGATTTCTATAATTTCTTCAAAGAGATAGATTGCCGGTATATCCAGTTTACTCCGATTGTGGAGCGTCTTTATCCACATAAGGATGGGCGTCATCTGGCTTCACCGATGGATGCCGGGAAAGTGCCTTTGGCTGATTTCTCAGTGTCGCCGGAGCAATGGGGTGAGTTTCTGGTCACCCTGTTCGATGAATGGGTAAAAGAGGATGTGGGGAAGTATTTCATACAGCTGTTTGACGCCACGCTTGCCAACTGGGTTGGGGAGCAACCGGGGGTATGCTCAATGGCGCGCACCTGTGGTCATGCCGGAGTTATGGAGTATAACGGGGATGTTTACAGTTGCGACCATTTTGTATTTCCGGAATATAAGTTAGGCAACATACGCACGCATACATTAGTTGAGATGATGTATAGCGACCGGCAGCAGCAGTTTGGCATGGACAAATACGCCAAATTGCCCGGACAATGCAAGAACTGCGAATATCTTTTCGCTTGCAACGGAGAGTGTCCGAAAAATCGGTTTGCCTTCACCGCTGACGGTGAGCCCGGTCTCAACTACCTTTGTGCCGGCTATAAGCGCTATTTCCGCCACGTCGCCCCCTACATGGAATTCATGAAACGCGAGCTCGAAGCTGGTCGTCCCCCCGCCAACGTCAACGGCAAACGCTTCTAACCGTTGCATTTGGCATTCATGAATTTTTTAATTAACTTTGTGGCGTATCCATCTAAGTGATTATGAAACATAAAACTCTGCATGTAGAGAATTTCGGACCGGTTAGTGATGCTACTGTTGAATTGCGAGCCATCAATATGTTTATTGGCGAGCAATCAATCGGTAAAAGCACGCTGGCAAAGCTTATAACCGTATTTACAGACTATGTCAGTCTATGTAAACTGATAGCTGGGGGCGAGAAGATATGGAATGTACAGTTAAAGGAGTATAATCTGGATATATACAAGGATGACCCATATCATATCGCATATGATATGAAGGAGGATGAAAAGGAATTCCATATTGAGTTTAATTCGGGTAAGATTGATTTCTTTCTTAAAGTCGGTGATGATAAGATTACAGATGCACGGACTATAACAAATCATATCATTAAACTTAAAAAGATTTATCACGCAGAAGACGTACTTAAAAAAGTAGATAATAATTTAGAAAGCAAAGCCCTGCTTGAGATATTCACAAATTCTCTTTACATTCCGGCAGAGCGAATCATATATTCCGTGCTTACCAATCTCATGCCGGCGTTGGCGTTGGCAAATTCTACCATACCAAAGAATTTATTGCGTTTTATGGTAGATCTTGGTAATGCGAAGTCGGAATACCCGCTTTTCCAGATACATTTGCTTGATGTCGCATTCAAGCATGAAGCATCGGAAGATTCTATAGTCATCGGTAAGGATAAAAAGGATATTCCATTGTCTGCGGCTTCTTCCGGAATACAATCTCTTGTGCCATTGATGCTTGTTCTTCATTATGCCATAACGAAACGGGAATATTCGTCATTTGTGATTGAGGAACCGGAATGTAACCTGTTTCCTACCAAGCAGGTTGAACTTTTAAAGGAAATACTGAAGCTTGTAAAGCATCCTACGCGTACTTTGACCATAACAACTCATAGCCCGTATCTGTTATCTGCGATGAATAATATTCTTTTTGCGGGTATGTTGACTGAAAAATATGGCGATGGAATCAAGAAATATGTGGATGATATCATACCGGAAGCTTATCGACTGAAGGAGGGTGATTGCGCGGTTTATTCTTTAGGCGCGGATATCAATGGCGGAGTGTATTGTCGCTCGTTGTTAGAACCGGAAACCGGAATGATTGATTACAATTCATTGGATGGCGTTTCAGAAGAATTAAGCAACGAGTTTGAGGAATTGCAGAGGTCCGTGATGAAATACAGACGAGACAAATAATATCATTATGGATTGCTCTCCTATAAACAGGCTTAAACTTAAGGAAGCTTTTGATGACAATCATAAGTTTCAAAATGTTGCATGCGATAGTGATTATCTTGCCTCCCTTTTCGAATGGACACAAAGAGGAACCGTGTTTGTTCATGATGATCAAGACAAAGGATATTCGACCTTTGTAAACGATACTAAAGGATTAGGAACTGATAAGACATTTAAGATAAATAATCAGTTACATAAGGATTTATTCCTCTGGCATATTGATGGTGTGCTTTACAAGAAAGACAGTAAATGTGATTGTGCATTCCTTACAGATGCGTACATCGGATTTGTGGAATTTAAAGCCAATGCCGCCAATAATACGGATTCTGCCATTATTGCCAACTATGACAAGGCTAAGACACAGTTAAAGTTGACAATAAAGGATGTTGAGGATAGATGTAAAAAAGCAGGTGTGGATATAGTTGATACGATGGAAGTTGAAGCTTATGCTGTCTTTAATCGAACGGTTCCGGCACATAATGCCTATCAAAAGAAACTAGCGGCTCAGTTCCTCTTGGAAACTGATGGAATCCCCCTATATTTCAAGAATAACGCCGAAGTATAAGAAGAAGGGATGCCGTTTCTTTGTATAATTGCAGAACAATAATTGTGTTACAGGAATTTACCAATCATAAGGCTTGGCTTGAACTCCATTGATTCATAAATCGATTGCTGATTTATGGATTAATGTATTATTTGCTCTTGCTGCAAGGGAACTGCTTTTCAAATCTTACGTGTTTTAATAGAGGAAATCTAAAAAACAGATTGATATACTGTTGCACTGATAATACGAGTTTATCCACTTGGGGGCATATGTGGTTTTGGAGCTGTACATAAATGTACATAAAAATGTGTGATAAATAAATTTCTTTATAAAGAAAGGCATCAGTTAAATTTCTTTCTTTGTAAAGAAAAGTATGGCGTCAAAAATAGAGTTAAAATAAATCGCCGCTCGGATGGAAATCTGCGCGGCGATTTATTTAGCGAGGTTTATGTGCGGAGGGGATTATTTCGCAGCGGTTTTGGAGAGGAGGTGCTTCACTGCGCCGGCGAGCTGGGCATCGTTGCCCTTCAGTTCGTCGCCCGGGTTGTTGTAGATGAGCACGTCCGGGTTGAGCTGATGATTCTCAAGCACGTTGCCTTTCATGTCGACACTCGTAACCTGAGGAATGCCGAAATAAAGACTCGGGTCAATCTGTGTCTCCCACCATACTGCTGTCATTGTGCCGGGGATCGGTGCGCCGACAACATCACCTATGCCGAGGGTCTGATATACGAACGGTGTGCCGTGCGCGTCGCTGTAGTTGCTCTCGTTCACAAGCATCACCGAGGGTTTCGTCCACTGCGAGAAGGGTTCGGAACCGATGTATTTGCCACGCGGCATGAAGCGTACATACTCTTTACCACCAAGCAGAAGGGCGATGTCGTTGTGAAGCCAGCCACCACCATTGAAACGGGTGTCGACAATCACGGCATCACAATTACGGTATTTACCTAAAAGCTGGTCGTAGACAGTCTGGAAACTGCTGCCGTCCATTCCTTCAACGTGAACATATCCAATCTTACCTCCGGAGAGAGAGTCAACAACAGCCTGGTTGTGCTCTACCCAACGCTGGTAAAGGTGATCAGACATATACCATCTTTGCATCGGTTTGATTTCTGCGAAATCCGTCTTACCGTTGGCGCGTTTGATCTCAAGACGTGTTTTCTTGCCTCCCTTTCCTTCAAGTAGGGGATAATAATCTTTCCCTGCCTCAATGGTCTTACCGTCGATAGAGAGGATTACATCACCGGGCTTCACATCAACTTTCTTGGCAGCAAGAGGTCCACGGGGAAGAACCTCTGTCACCTTTAATCCATCGCCCTCATAGGCGGGATCGAAGAAGGCACCGAGTTCTGCAGTCTGGAGTGACGCGCCGTTACCACGATGACCAGAGCCGGTGTGTGATGCGTTAAGTTCACCGAGGATTTCGCTCATGAGGATAGAGAAATCTTCATTGTTGTTGATGTAAGGGAGGAATTCGCGATAATGTTTCCCGTAACCTTCCCAATCAATGCCATGGATATTTTTG
>DAWBVG010000462.1:0-2395 GCA_052279865.1 Muribaculaceae bacterium | reverse complement strand
TGCTGTTGCTTGCAACTGCAGCCTCGCGTCAAGGAAGAGGAGTTTTATCCATTGTTTGTACTGCAGTTGCAAGCAACAGCAGCTACGACTTGCCTCTCACATTAGAGTCATGCTAATTTTCCCTCCTTACTTATTCCCTTTTACTTTTTACCTTATCGAACCCAGTTTGATAAACGGGGATTTATCGACCTCAAAGGAAACATACGCGACTATGCCACTATCAACGAACTTATCTGCCTGTCTAATATGGAAAACCTCAATGCGGTTTTCATCGAACAGGGCATGACGCAGAGTGAGCGGCTTGTGAAACTGAATCAGATAGCCATTCATCAGATGAGCGTCTTGGAGAGCGGCGACAATGATAGAAAATTATTGAATTGCTTTTGAATAACAGAGGTGCCTAAGAGCAATAACTCTTAGACACCTCAAATTCTCTAAATTAAAACTAAATAATGAAAGTATGTTATTTCTTCTGCGGGCAACTACTTTCTCCCGGTTCAGGATCAGTAAGCTTGAAGGAAATCGGAAGAGTCCAGTAAGAAGCAACCTTTTTACCTTTGTTTTCGGCAGGTATCCATTTCGGCATTGCCATCGCCACGCGCATAGCTTCCTTATCAAGGGATGGTGCGACACTCTTAATAATAGTTGGATCAGAGATGCTCCCGTCTTTGTTGACAATGAACTTCACTACCACATAGCCCTGAATATCTGCTTTGTAAGCATCTTCCGGATAGCGGACATTATAGTTGAGCCAATCCATCATAGCCGCTATTCCACCCGGAAATTCTGCCTGCTTCTCCACTGCCACATAGACCTCATCCTTATCCTCTTTCTCTTTTTTATTCTCTTCTGCCATAGACACAACAGCTGCAGATTTTGTTTCTATTGAGACTGTCTCCACTGACGAAGGGGAATCCTCAGCTTTTACGGGCTCCGAGATGGTTTCCGGAAGCAACATCGTCTCCGTAGCAGATCCTTCCACAATCGGAGAAATATTCCGGAGAGTGCCGGTAGCCGACATTTCCGAATCAGCGGAATTTTTTGTAACTTTGCCTATTGGATCAACCAAAGAGGCTTCAGACGCATCCGAGATGAGAGATGCTACTGCGGGGATTGACACTACTGCCATGCCGATGGCAAGGGCGGGAACGAGCGCAAGGCTGCTGAATTTACCCGCCATTTTCGATTTTGACTGGTACATCATAGTTATTCTTTTTTGAAGTTTACTGTGATTCAAGCTGTTGGCAAGTGACGGCAATCTCGCGCCAACAGCTTTTTTTATTAATAGCATTTGATATTCCTTTAAATTTACCCCTGAATCAATCACTGCTTCGTCAGCTTCATATTCATGGACTGTCTTAAGCTCATCTATCATTAGCCACGACACAGGATTATACCACACTGCAATCGCATATATCTGAGCAATGATTAGGTCAATACTGTGACGGGCGGAAAGATGGCGTAATTCATGAATCATTACCGCTCTACACTCTTCTGTGTCCCTCTTATCGCCAACAACCACGTATTTTCTCCAACTAAACGGAGAGCGCGATTCATCACCGGTGATTACAAGTGTATAACCATCCATTTTTTCTTTACGCCCCCTCCTGATTATATTCGAGAGTTTTATATAAGCCCATACAAAACGGCATAACGTGATTACCATTCCGATAACATATATCCACAATGCAACCCTTGTCCACCCCGGAGTTTCGGATTCGATTATGCCACCGGTAAGCGGACCAATCTCGATGTTGGCAACAGCATCGATATCCGAAGAAGAACCATCAATGTTTCTCTCGAAGAATGAAACAGGTTTTAATAATGGCACAATTATAGCCAACAGATACATTCCCAATAGAATCGATCTGTTTAACCGATGCTGATTCTCCCGTGCTAATAGTAGCTTGTAAGGAAGATAAAGACATAACAGGATTATTCCTGAAGTCAAGGTAAACGATAAAATATCTCCCATATGATTGTAATTTTTAAAAGCAGAAGTTATTTAAGCCCGTCTCTCAAGATACAAAAAGAAAATAGGAATATTAACGATTCTTGTTTTCTATATATTGAATAATCTCCTTTAGATCGTCAACTGAAAGTTTTTCATCCTCCACGAGCGCAGAAACAGCCATTTTATAGGAATTATTGAAATAATTTTTGATGACATCTGCTATTCCTCGTTCTTGAAAAGCGGTTTTATCAACCGTTGTAAAAAAGCGATGAGAGTTGCCAACCACTTCGTGACTCACATACCCCTTCCCTTCCAGAATACGGACAAGAGTAGAGACAGTGTTGAAATGAGGACGAGGTTCAGGATAATGCTCAAGCATTTCCCTGACAAACATAGGACCGTTGTCCCAGAGCATATTCATGATCTGTCTCTTATACACAT
>DAWBVG010000461.1:0-4592 GCA_052279865.1 Muribaculaceae bacterium | reverse complement strand
CTAATTTCCAACACTTACTTATAAAATTATTTAAACATATAGATTTGACTGATCTTTGATATTTACTATATCTTAATTATAAGGTTGTTATAAGTATTATGTCTTTAAAATATCTATTTTCATAATATATTTAAAACGTTTTTTTGGTTTTTTAGTGAATATGAGGTAGCATATATTTGCATCTGAAAACTCAGACGATGCATACCATGAAAACTACCACTAAAAAACCTAAGATAATCGTTGTAGGAAGTTGTAACACCGACATGATTATTCGTGCCGATCGGTTTCCGATGCCGGGGGAGACTATCCTGGGAGGGAGATTTGTCATGGAACCGGGAGGGAAAGGTGCCAATCAGGCTATTGCGGCGGCGCGACTTGGAGGAGATGTTACACTCGTTTCCAAAATCGGATACGATCTGTTTGGTCTTCAGGCAATCGACTTATACCGCAACGAAAATATCTCTACGAACTATGTTATTACCGATCTTAACAATCCATCCGGATTCGCCATGATAACAGTGAATGCAATCGGAGAGAATTATATTATCGTTGCGCCCGGTGCCAATACAACCTTGAGTGTGGAGGATATTTCAAAGGCTGAAGAATGCATAGCATCTGCTGATATTCTGATAGTGCAGCTTGAGATTCCGCTTGACACGGTGGAGCATGCAATCAACATAGCAAATTCTCATGGCGTAAAGACGATAATGAAACCGGCACCGGCACCGCTGACGCTTAACGATACCATCATAAGCCGTCTATATGCAATCTTGCCAAATAGAGTAGAAGCTGAGCAACTTGCCGGAATAGAGATCTTCGACATGCGCACAGCGCGTGCAGCAGCCGACATAATCAGCCGGCGAGGAGTCGATAATGTGCTCATTACTTTAGGGGGTGCCGGTGTGTTTGTTAAGGCGGGTCAGGAATACGCCTCATTTCCGGCACGGAATGTAGAGGTTGTTGACTCAATCGGGGCAGGCGATGTATTCTGCGGTGCATTTGGAACTCAGATTTCATACGGCTGTAGCGTCATGGAGGCAGCCCGTTACGCCAATGCCGCAGCTTCCCTTTCTGTCACACGTATAGGAGCGCAACAAGCTATACCATATAGAACCGAAGTGGACGCAATTATTTGATAACAGAATTTAAAACAACAATATAACTCTTTATTTAATGAACAAAATTGTAGTTGTTGGTAGCACCAACATTGACTTGATGGCAAAAGTGCATCATTTGCCATCACGGGGAGAGACGGTATGCGATGCAGAATTCTCGCAAGCAATCGGTGGAAAAGGAATGAACCAGGCGATTGCAGCTGCCCGTCTCGGAGGTGATGTCATTTTCGTTACAGCACTTGGTAATGATCACTATGCCTCTCTGTTGAAAAAGCATTTGCAAAACGAGAGAATTATCACCGACTACGTGATTGATGATTCGGAGCAACCTACGGGCATGGCGCTGATATATGTAAGTCATGAAGGTGAAAATTGCATCGCGGTGGCTCCTGGCGCCAACAATAAGCTCCAGCCAACATTGCTCGACACCTTCAAAAAGGCGTTGGATAGAGCCGACATAGTGATAATGCAGGCTGAAATTCCCTATCAGACAATATGCGCTACAGCAAGTTATGCAAAAAGTCATGGAAAAAAAGTGATACTTAATCTTGCGCCTGCCAAAGAAGCAGATCCTGAGCTTCTTTCAAATATTGATGTTCTGGTGGTAAACGAAATAGAAGGCGGAATAGTTGCCGGTTTACCCTATTCAAATGATAATATGGATCAGATAATGATGCGGCTGAAGCATACAGGAGTAAAAAATATTGTAGTTACAGTCGGATCAAAAGGAGCATATCTTATAACGCCATTTGGCTGCAGCCATATAGAGCCGTATAAAGTTGATGTTGTTGACACCGTTGCTGCCGGCGACACTTTCTGCGGTGCGCTCGCTGTGCAGTTCTCCGGAGAGTATATCACAGAAGAGAATATGAGATATGCAAACGCAGCCTCGGCAATTGCTGTGACAAGGCATGGTGCAACCACCTCTATCCCGACAGCAGAAGAAGTTGATCGCTTCCTATTGCAATGCGAATGCGTATCCTCACAGCCTAACATATTACAATATGAAAAGATTTAAAAGAGGACTTGTAACAGTCCTTATGCTCACGGTATGTGCGTTTGTTTCCGTGGCACAAAATATGATTTCAGGTAAAGTAACTGATTCTACAGGAGAACCGCTTGTGGGAGTTACTGTCTTGAGTAAAAGCACAAATAAAGCTGTTACCACAGATCTGGAAGGTAAATACGCTATATTGGCGAATGCCGATGATATATTGGAATTCCGTTTTGTAGGATGTATTCCCGAAGAGATCAAAGTAAAAGGCCGGAATGTCATAGATGTGGTGATGCGTGATAACGATCAGCTGCTTGATGAAGTTGTGGTTGTTGGTTATGGTTCACAGAAAAAGGTAAACCTTACAGGTGCAGTTGCTTCTGTATCAGGAAAGATTCTTGAAGATCGCTCTTCAAATTCAGTGACGCAAATGCTTCAGGGCGCTATGCCTAATGTGAATATTTCAGTTAATACGGGCTCTCCGGGTGCGGGAGGTTCAATAAGCATACGGGGACAAGGCTCTATAAATTCAAATTCTCCTCTAATACTTATTGATGGTGTGCCTGGAAGCATTGATCAGATCAATCCTAATGATGTGGAGTCTATTTCCGCCCTTAAGGATGCGTCATCTGCTGCGATATATGGTGCCCGAGCTGCATTTGGTGTTATACTTGTCACCACCAAAAAGGCTTCAGAGGGCAAAACACGGGTTTCATATTCAGGTTACGTATCCTGGTCGCAACCTACGGTAAAGACAGATTTCGTAACCTCCGGATACGAACACGCCATGATTTATGATACATCCTATAAAAGCACTGGGAGTTCAGCCACCGGATATACTGCTGCTGATTACGCTGAGCTGGAAGCGCGTAGATATGACGTCACAGAAAAACCGGAGCGTCCCTGGGTTGTGAAAGATGCAACAGGTAAATACCATTACTATGGAAATTTCGATTGGTGGGACTGGATGTATAAAAACAACACAATGTCGCAATCTCATGGGGTCACTATTTCCGGAGGCGGAGACAAAGTGCAATATTACATCTCCGGCAGCTATTACTCAAAAGACGGTTTTATAAAAATAGCTGACGAAAAGTATCGTCAATATACTTTCACATCGAAAATTAATGCGAAATTAACAAACCGTATACGCATTTCCAACAACACGACATATTTTGATCGAAGCCATACATATCCGGGTGAGAATGCTTCGAACGCAGCTTTTGCACGCACCATGATCAATTGTGCTCCATATTATGTGCCAATAGGTCCTGATGGCAACTATACCGGAGTGATGGCAAACGGGAAGATTCTTGGGGAAGCCCGTTTTGCCGACATTCTCGGTGGCGTTTCCAAGGGTTCTGTCGGTTTGAGACGATTTAAAAACACGTTCTCTGCTCAATTTGACATACTGAAAAGTCTTCGCTTGAATGCAGATTATACTTTCATGTTTACAATGGATGATAGCTGGAAACGTCAAGGCACTGTCTATGTATCGTCAGGATACGAGAATCGCACTCAATTGAGTTCAACAACAATCCATAAGACTGATTATTATCAGAAAAACATGTCGTTTAACCCATCGCATATATTTAACGCATATGCCACTTATGATGCTGAATTCGCTCAAAAACATAATGTCTCAGCTGTAGTCGGGATGAATTATGAACACCAGCGGACACGTGATCTATCGGGATACCGTACGGATGTGCTGTCGGAGAATCTAAACGATCTCAATCTCGCAGTCGGAGAGGATATCAGAGCTACAGGTGGTGCTACAGCATATGAGCTTTTCGGATTGTTTTTCCGTCTTAACTATAACTTTGACAATCGTTATCTTGTGGAGTTTAACGGACGTTACGACGGATCCTCACGCTTCTTGTCCCGCAACCGCTATGGTTTCTTCCCGTCTGCATCGGCAGCATGGAGGATAAGCGAAGAGAATTTCATGCAGAATGTCACGGCTATTTCCAATCTCAAGCTCAGGGCATCATACGGAGTTTTGGGCAACCAACTTGGTGTGGCAATGTATCCTTACAGCACCATAAGTCAGAAACAGAACACTTCCTATATAATAAACGGAGAATTACCATATTACCTTACTTCTCCACAACCTATTTCAAGCGACTACACTTGGGAGAAAGTGCATAGCCTCGACTTCGGTCTCGATGTTGCTCTTTTTAACAACAGACTTAGTTTTTCCGGTGATTATTTCATCAGGCGCACCACTGACATGTTTGCCGATGGAATAACGGTACCTGAAGTCTATGGCACGAATCCTCCAAGACAGAATGTAGGTGAATTGCGCACCAATGGATACGAAATCACTCTTGCTTACAACGATCGTGTAAGACTGTCAAAAGGTACGCTGGAGTGGGGAGTCCGAGCCTCTTTGGGCGATGCGCTCTCCAAAGTGACGAAGTATTCCGGTAATGATTCCAAAGTGCTTACCGATTATTATGAAGGAATGACTTTAGGAGAAA
>DAWBVG010000460.1:0-2260 GCA_052279865.1 Muribaculaceae bacterium | reverse complement strand
TTGGTCCTTTGTTTGTGCGACAGTTGCGAGCAACCGTCGCTCCGTTTTGAGACGAAGTTAGCGTCTCCGATCTGAGGCAGAACTCGCGACTCCGGTTTGAGATGAAGTTTGCGTCTCCAATCTGAGTCCGTCTTTCGCCTCAAACGTAATTACACATTTTACATTTCTAATTACCAATTTAATGTAACTAATTGGTAATAAGTGAATTACCCCCCCCCGTTGGCGATTTTGGCAGTGGCGAGGTTGAAAAATAACGTTTGAAATATTTGGATATGTTAGTCACACATATTAACTTTGTAACTTCAAAATACAACTTCAGAATTGCCCTTTTAGCATAGACTGGCAAAAATATTACATATTTCAGAACGCTTGCTAATGGACAACCTACATAGTTTTTGATAAGCAATGACAACTGCGTCATTCACTACATTACTTAAACGGATTATCTTTGTAACTGCCTTACATTCACATTTATATGCGATAAGACAGGAATAGAAGATTTTGCCAAGACGGAAGGCTTTAGGCATTAGGCTTTAGAAAAGTTTCGCCGCATGGAATTCTATATTCCACGTTTCTAATTTCACATTATTTAAGGTTGCGTATTCTTCAGCTTGGAAAATTCTACCCTGTTAAAGGCGGGGTGGAGAAAGTTATGTACGACCTCATGACCGGTCTCGGTCAGCGCGGGATAGATTGCGATATGCTTTGCGCCGAATCTCATGGACACGGCGCGGCAACGCGCATCGGCTCGCATGCGCGTCTAATCACCTGTCGCACATGGGTGAAAGCTGCATCCACCACTATCTCTCCATCAATGACCCGTACACTTCGCAAGATAGCGAAGGATTATGATATTATCCACGTTCATCATCCGGATCCGATGGCGGCATTAGCCCTCCGTCTCTCCGGATATAAAGGAAAGGTTGTGCTCCACTGGCACAGCGACATCGTAAAGCAGAAAAAACTTTTTCGTCTATATATGCCCCTGCAGCGTTGGCTCATCAATCGTGCCGACGTGATCGTGGGCACATCACCCGAATATATATCACATTCCCCCTGGCTGGCAGCCGTGCAGCAGAAATGCCGCTGCGTGCCCATCGGTATTGTGCCGATGGCTCCCGATGAGGAAGGCGCCAAAGCCATCCGCGATATGTGGCGCGACAAGAAGATTGTCTTCTTCCTCGGACGCCTCATCGCCTACAAAGGACTCGAATATCTTGTGGCAGCCGCCGCCCATCTTCCCGAAGATTATGTGGTTGCCATCGGAGGTATGGGTCCCTTGCGCGACAATCTGCAGCAGCAGATCGACATGCAACGCATCAGCCATAAAGTCAAACTTCTCGACGAAATACCTCAGGAA
Source organism: Muribaculaceae bacterium (assembly GCA_052279865.1). Taxonomy (GTDB): domain Bacteria; phylum Bacteroidota; class Bacteroidia; order Bacteroidales; family Muribaculaceae; genus Lepagella. The sequence goes on along the minus strand of DAWBVG010000460.1, from coordinate 900 downwards.
GATCTTGCCGCCTGGTATACCGCCTGCGATGTCTTCTGCCTTCCTTCTGTAATGAAGACCGAAGCCTTCGGTATCGTGCAGATTGAGGCGATGTCGCTCGGCAAACCGGTAGTCGCAACGCGCATCGACGGCAGCGGTACGGCATGGGTCAACGAGCATGGCGTCTCCGGCGTCAACGTCGAGCCCCGCAATCCCCGCGCCTTGGCAGACGCCATCGTCGCCGTCACCAAAGACGCCGACACCGCCGCCCGCTATAGCGCCGGCGCTGCCGCCCGCTTCAACTCCCTCTTCCATATCGACCGCATGCTCGACGGAATGACGGAGACATATAAGGCTTTAGGCCTTAGGCTTTAGGTTTTAGATTAGATGCAATATATTATAGTAAAAGGCTTTAGGCCTTAGGCCTTAGGCTTTAGAGCCATTCGGCGAAGCAACATCTAACGCCTAAAGCCTAAAGCCTAAAACCTACCCCTCTAAAAAATATGGATAATACATTTCTATCTTCTTACGGTTCCCTCTCTCAGGAGGTGGATCAAAACCGTGTGGAGCGCGTAGAGCGCGACTACACCTGGTCCCGTTCCCTGAGTCTTGCCGTAAAGCGCTTTGCAGATATCGTGTTCGCCCTGGTGGCGATCGCCATATTCTTTATTCCGTGTGTAATCATTGCTTTCGCCATATGGCTGGAAGACCGTCAGAATCCGATTTTCCGTCAGGAAAGGATCGGCTATCGCGGGCGTCCCTTCATGCTCTATAAATTCCGCTCAATGAGAACGGATGCCGAGAAAGACAACCACCCGGAGCTCTGCCAGGATAAAGACGACCGCTGCACCCGCGTCGGCGCCTTCATCCGCAGTCATCATCTCGATGAATTCCCCCAGCTCTGGAACGTGCTGAAAGGGG